>JANOYU010000057.1:0-43413 GCA_031429035.1 Methylophilaceae bacterium | reverse complement strand
GCGCGCTGTGAGACTTTTTTTAAGTGCTTGCCATCGGCAGTTTGGATGATCGCATCCATGCGCACAGGTTTCCAGTTTTCTAGTTGCAAATCTTTCACGTCACCTTCTAGTTTGCCCTCTATCGCGCCAAAGTTAAAAGTGCGGGTTAAATCGCCTAAATCAATATCGCGCATTTGCAAGTTGGCATAAAGCTTGGGCACCTTGCCTAGCGGGTCGTCAATGCGCAGGCCATCCATCGCCACGTTACCATTAAACATATTAAATTGCATTTTTCCATCCATGTTAAGCTGCTTGCCCGCGTAGGTAATCAGCGGCACTTGGCCATCAATCTTGCCCTGCATTTCGGGCCAGCCTAGGGTTTTGCTAAACGTGTTCATACTAATCGGGTCCAGCTGCATTTTAACGTGCCAAATCCATTGCTGGCTAAGGTAGGCGGCAGATAAATCTTCAATCTTTATTGCGCCATCTAGCACTGGCAACACCAAGCTGGGCGCGGTAAGCGAGTAACGATTCAGCTCTGCCTGCAAATTGGTTTTGCCTAGCGGAATTTTAAGTACATGGCCGCCAGAGTAAGCCAACGTAATGGTTTTAGCCACATCGTAATCCCAAGGAATATGCGCATTAATATCTTTTAAGCCAAACTTTCCGTTTAGGTCTTCAATATTGGCGTCTTTTAAATTGAGCTCAAAGTTGATAGGTTGCAAGCCTTTTACCTCAAATTGCCAATCGGCTTTACCGCTTACTTTTAAATTGCCAAAGGCAGATTTCTCGACCAGCGGTTTAAGCACCAGCGCATACAAACCTGCAAAATCGACATCTTTGGCGCTTACTTTTACATCATTTGCTTCAAGCGTTTTAGTGTTTAGTTCGGCGGTGGCCGACATATTGCCAATTTCGTTAATTTTTAAATTAGCTTGCAAAATGTTGAGCATCGGCTCGGCATAGGTACCGCTAATATTGAACTCATTACCCGCCTTGCCAAAATAAAATGGCTGCCAAAATAGCTCGCCCTCGGTCCAGCTAAATAGGCCTTTCCAGTGCCACGTTTCTAATGGTATGGCGCCCTTCTTTGCGCTGTCTTTTTGAACCGTACTTTTTTCTAGGCGTGCCGAGACTTTAATTTTGCCAGTGAGCTTTTCACCCGCATGCAAGCCAGAGGCATCACTAAAATTGGCATCGGTTAAGTTAATTTCAGTATCGACACCATGCGCTTGCGGCGTGATGACAATGTTAAACGGCACGCGCGTGCGCCCTGCTGCAAACAAGCCGCCCGGGCATTCCCACACTTCTTTTGTAGCTTTTTTGGGAATTAAACAATTGATTTGCAATGACGACCACGCTTTATCAGCGCTTTGTTTAATATCAGAATAAAACGTCACCGTTGGTTGCGACGTTTTTTTGGCGTAATCTAAGTAAATATTAGAGTTTTGCGCCTCATATTTATCCATCGAAATATGCTTAGCTTTTACTAACAGCGTCGTGTTAGCTTTTAAATCGACCGTAATATGTGCTTTATCCAACCGCGCTTTGCCGTATTCCAGCGTTTCCGCCTGTACTATTGCAATATCGCTGCCTGTTAAATCTAGCGCAATATTGGCTTTGTGCAGTGCGGCATTTTCGTGGGTGATTTTGTCAGCCGTAATGCTGATGCTACTAAGTGCAAACGCAGCTTGCGAAACGAGTAAAAAGCCAATCAATGTGGCTTGCTGCAACATTTTAAGCAGGAAAAACTCCGGTGGAAAGATACCTATCGCCCCGATCGCAGACGATAGAAACAATCACCGCATTTTCGACTTCTTTTGATAGTTGCAGCGCCGTATAAAGCCCGCCACCGCTAGAGATTCCCGCAAAAATACCTTCTTCGGTTGCGAGTTTTCGCGTCATATTTTCTGCATTTTTTTGGCTTACATATCGTAGCTCATCCACACGTTTGGCATCAAAAATAGTCGGCATATATTCCACTGGCCATTTGCGAATGCCCGGAATTTGCGCGCCATCTTCTGGCTGAACACCTATTATGCGAATCGCAGGATTTTTTTCTTTTAAATAGCGCGAAACACCCATAATGGTACCAGTAGTGCCCATGCTGGCCACAAAATGCGTAATTTTGCCATCGGTATCGCGCCAAATTTCTGGGCCTGTGGTTTCGTAATGCGCTAGCGGATTATCTTGATTAGCGAATTGATCCAACACAATGCCCTCGCCCTCCGCAGACATTTTCGTTGCCACGTCACGCGCCAGCTCCATACTGCCATCCTTCGGAGTAAGCACTAACTCTGCACCGTAGGCTTTCATGCTTTGGCGACGCTCAATACTTTGATTTTCTGGCATCACCAACACCATTTTGTAACCGCGCATCGCTGCCACCATCGACAAAGCAATGCAAGAGTTGCCGCTAGTGGCCTCAATCAGCGTGTCGCCAGGTTTAATGACGCCGCGCGCTACTGCACGAGTAATCATGCTGTAGGCTGGCCTATCTTTTACCGAGCCCGCTGGGTTGTTGCCCTCTAGTTTCAGCAAAATCGTGTTCGTCGTTTGCCCAGCCATACGCTGCAATTTAACTAGCGGCGTATTGCCAACAAAATCATCTAGTGTTTTAACTTTCATCTTATTTATTTTTCAGCAAATATACGGCGTAAATGCCAAAACCTGCAAACGTAATCAGCGCAAGTTGCGGCAGCGTTAAACCTAAAAATGTCCAATCAATCGCCGCGCAATCGCCAGTGCCTTTAAATATCAGCTTGAACATTTTTTCTAAGGGAAAATTATCGAACATATAATCAAAACCTACACCGCAATCGGCAATCATGCTTTCTTTATTGGCTTGCAAATACCAATGCCGAATTGCCCAGCCAGCACCGCCCAGCGCGGTAAGCACTTGTAAACCAGCGAATATTTTTTGCAACAAGCTGGCAGGTTTTAGGCCTGTAGTATCTACAAGGGCGCCAATTAAAAACAGCACGCCCAGGCCCATAAAAAACATGCGCTGGGTAATGCATAACGGGCATGGCTCTAAGTTGTATTTGGTTTGAATCAGCAAGGCCAGCGCGACTGTGCTAAAACAGCCGATACTGCCCAAAATATAGCCCGATTTGCCGCTTAATAAATTTTTTAACATGCTAAAACCTTTTAACAATTTATTTTAATTTCCACATCGTCATTCCCGCGCAGGCGGGAATCCAGACAAACCACATGCTTAGCTTTGTTTCAATTGGCCATTGCGTTAAATTCCACCTCGACTGGATTCCCGCCTGCGCGGGAATGACGGTTGAGGTTTTTTGTACCTATTACTTAAATTGTAATGGATAATTATGACTATGACTGATTATGACACTACTTCATCAGAAAAAAATCTAGGCGCATCACAAAAAATCCTGAGCGTGACGGAATTAAATCGTCTCGCACGCGAGGTGTTGGAGCAGAGCTTTCCGCTATTTTGGGTATCGGGCGAGGTTTCTAACTTTACCCGCGCTGCCAGCGGCCATTGGTATTTTTCGCTTAAAGATGCCACCGCGCAGGTGAAATGCGTGATGTTTAAAGGCCGCAACACTTACGTGGATTTTGTGCCGCGTGAAGGCGACAAAATAGAAGCGCGTGCCACAGTGGGCTTGTATGAAGCGCGTGGAGATTTTCAGCTAACCGTAGAATTTGTGCAAAAAGCGGGTTTGGGCGCGCTATTTGAGGCGTTTGAGAAACTTAAAATTAAATTAGAACACGAAGGTTTATTTGACCCTGCATTTAAAAAACCAATTCCAAAACACCCTAAAACCATCGGTATTGTCACCAGCCCAGATGCGGCAGCTTTGCGCGATGTGTTGACGGCACTAAAACGCCGTAACCCTGCTATAAACGTGATTATCTACCCAACGCCAGTACAAGGCAAAGGCTCGGCGGCGTTGATTGCCAAGGCGATTCATAGTGCGAATGCGCGTAAAGAAGTGGATACGCTGATTATCTGTCGCGGCGGTGGCAGCATGGAAGACTTATTCTCATTTAACGAGGAAATTGTCGCGCGTGCAATTGATGAATGCACGATTCCGACGATTTCTGGCGTTGGTCACGAGACTGATTTTACCATTTGCGATTTTGTGGCCGATTTACGCGCCGCCACGCCCACCGCAGCTGCAGAACTGGCTAGCCAAGATGTGCAAGCCATGCAAAAACAATTGCATCATCTTTGGAGCAGGCTTGGAAGGCTCATGGATATTGGCTTGCAGGGCAGCGCGCAAAGGCTCGACTATTTAAGCAAGCGTTTAATTTCGCCTTTACAACAAATAGAAAATAAAGCGAATCAATTGCGCCAACTGCAAAACCGCATGAATATTGGCTTGCAGCGGCAGCTACAAATGAAAAATATGCGCTTAATGAATGTGCAAAATAGCTTGGCGCAACTTAACCCGCACAATGTTTTGGCGCGCGGCTACGCGATGGTGCAAAATAGTAGTGGCGAAATGGTGAAAAACAGTCAGCAATTAGCTGTTGGCGAAACTGTAAAAATTACCTTACATATTGGTGAGGCTGATGCAACAATTAGCGCCAATCAAGCTAACAAGTAATGCTTAGGTTGAAAAAATTACTGAAGTAGACTCCACAATGGCAAGAATCGCAGGGTGGGTTAAGCGCCGCTCGGTGGTAATGGCGTAAAGCTGCTCGGTGACTTTACTTATCATGCCAATTTGCTGCACTTGATATTGCTGGCAAATATAATCTGATATGGCAGCCGATGCTGCAAAAAAGCCTGCTCCCGCTTGCCCAAACGATTTTAGCAGCGCACCATCATCAAATTCGCCCACAATGCGCGGGTAGATTTTTTTCGACTCAAACCAGTCAACTAGCTTTTGTTGGAAAGTAAAATCTTCGCCCGGCAGTAAAAATGGCGCACCATTTAGGTTAAATGGAAACGCTACATTTTGCTTATTTTTGATGTAAGTATCGATTAGATCTTGCGTGCCAAAAATAGCTAAATGGCTTTCACCCAATAAATGATTGTGCGCCCGCACGTTAATCTTGGCGGGCATTGGCCTATCTGCAATCACTAAATCTAGCTGATTAACCGACATTTCGGATAATAAACTGGCCAATTTACCCTCGCGACAAATCAGCCGAATGGGTTCATCTAGCGATAATATTGGTTCTATGATGCGATAAGCGATTGATTTAGCAACAGAATCTGAAATGCCGATACGAAATGGTACGCTTTTTACGATAGTTTGTTGCTGCGTTGCCTCTAGCAGCTCACTGCCTAACGCAAATATTTCATCGGCATAGCTAAATACTCGTCTGCCCATATCGGTTAGCACTAAACCGCGACCAGCTTTTTTAAGTAATTGCACACCAAGGTTATTTTCTAGCTCGCCCAATTGGCCGCTAATTGATTGCGGCGAGCAATATAGCTGCTCGCTAGCGCGCACTATGCTGCCAGTTTTTGCTACCATCCAAAAATAACGTAAATGCTTATAGTTTAAATTTTCCATAACTTTCCTTAGCATAAATACATCCAATAATTAGATGTATTATTCATTATAAAACTGTTTGTTGGAAGTATTATTTTGGCGTAATGTAATCTTATTGCAGTAGCCCAAGGAGCAAAAAATGATTTGTAGACCGCATTAATGTTAAGTATGTAGATTTAAACTAAATTTATTAATACTGAAATAACTAGGAGTTTATTATGAAATTACCACGTTTAATTGCATTACATTTTGGTTTAACTGCTGTTTTATTAGCAACGCCTATGGCAGTGTTGGCCGATGCTAAAAATCAGATGATTGACGAACAGCAAAAAATGACACAAGAAGAAATGGATGCAGCCAAAAAAACGGCGCCAGCCAACGATTTAAGGCCCGCTGCAACCACCACGCAAAGCAAGCACTCTGTTGAATCGCCCAAAGGCGATATGATTAAAAAGAATCAAAAAGCGGTAGATAAGGCCACTGACGATGCCACGGCTGCCACGCCCAGCACAGAAAAAAGACCTGCCGTTACCACTGACTACAAATAAGCTAGGTAAATAAATAGCTTGGCTGGGCGTACTCACAATGCGCCCAGCTTATTTTTAAATATCATCAGGGGATACTCATGCAAATAGATATTCAAACCAGTGGATTTTCGCTAACAGAAGCGCTTAAAGACTACACCACCACACGTATGCAATTTGCGCTTGACCGCAAGGATAACTATATTACGCGCGTACAGATTTGGCTGGCAGATATTAATGGCCCACGTGGCGGTATTGATAAACGCTGCCAAATAGAGCTTAAATTAGCAGGCCAAAATAATATTGTGATTGAAGATATTGAAGCAGATTTGTACTTTGCTATTGACCGTGCCAGTGACCGCTGCATGCGCACGCTAGGCAGACGCTTAGCACGTATCAAGCAACATGCACACGAAATGCCGCCTGCAACCCCACAATAAATATTATCGCAAATATAAAACATAAATGACAGATTCAACACAAACAAAACACTCAAAACCATTAAAACCTGCAAAGCGTATAGAGCTGGCGTTAGAACACTTTATGTTTAGCAGCCGCTGGCTGCTAGTGCCTTTTTATATTGGCTTGGTGGCAGCAGTGGCTTTGTTACTAGTTAAATTTGCCAAAGCATTTATGACACTACTGCCTATTGTGTTTGGTGGCGATGGCAGTGCCGCTTTACTGGGTATCTTAACGCTGGTTGATATTACTTTGGTCGCCAATTTGTTGCTGATTATTATTTTTGCTGGCTACGAAAACTTTGTCTCTAAAATTGATACTGGCGATAATGAAGACAGACCAGATTGGATGGGACACGTTGGATTTTCTGATTTAAAACTGAAGTTAATCGGCTCCATTGTGGCTATTTCTGGTATTGAGCTGCTGAAATATTTTATCAACGTAAAGCAAATATTAGCAGAGCCCAACGGTAATCAGCAGCTGGCTTGGCTGGTTGGCATACATTTAACGTTGGTGCTATCTGGCGTAATGTTTGCATTGATGGACAGAATTGCAGCTGGCAGCCAATCACTAAAATTTAAAGACAAATAAAGTTACATTTAAAAAATAAAAAGCTAAAATTAATGGAGCACAAAACGATTGAATAAAAGTCTATTAACTAAAAACCTACTCACTAAAAATCTAGTACCGTGGCTAGCGCTGGCAGGCTTATTAATACTAGCTTTTATTGTAATTACGCCTTTTATTGTGCCATTAATTTGGGCGAGTATTTTATGCTTTGCGTCTTGGCCTGCTGCTGCCCGCATAAGAGTATGGTGCAATAACCGCGATACGCTTGCCGCAAGTATCAGCACTTTTTTAGCGGCAGTGACACTGTTTCTGCCAATAATTTGGCTGGCTTGGCTTGCGCAACAAGAGCTCACAAGCGCCTATCCTGCATTACAAGCTTTTTTGGCAGAACCACTGCAAATACCTGCTTTCATTAAAAATTTACCTTGGCTGGGCGAATGGTTAAATAGTTCGCTAAATAATTGGTTGGCGCAACATACCGCTTTAATGACGCAACCTGAGGGCGTATCAACAGCCATTAAGACTTGGCTTGGCGCGCATGTTAGTGACATCACCGCGCTGGCAGGTGGCGTTGGCAAAAACCTAGTCAAAATGCTGTTTGTGGTAATTATTTTATTTTTCTTTTACCGTGATGGCGCACGCATCATGCAGCAAATTAAACATGTATTAGCACGATTTATTGGGCCTCAAGCACACGATTATTTACATGCCGCAGGCACTACTACGCGCGCGGTGGTATACGGCGTACTGTTAACAGCATTTATTCAAGGCTTTGTAGCAGGGCTTGGATACTGGGTTGCAGGGCTATCATCACCAGTTATTTTTGGCATCGTTACAGCCATGTTAGCGCTAATTCCATTTTGCACACCGCTGGCATGGGGCAGTGCTGGTTTGTGGTTAATGATGCAAGGTGATACCAGTGCCGCCATAGGCGTGTGGCTGTGGGGTGCGTTAGTAGTTAGCCAGCTAGATAATGTGTTACGGCCTATATTTATTAGCAGTGTAAGTGCAGTTCCGTTTTTGCTGGTGTTATTTGGTGTGCTGGGTGGCTTGTTAGCCTTTGGTTTGGTAGGGCTATTTTTAGGGCCTATTGTACTGACTGTGGCGTGGGCGGTATGGCGCGAATGGACAGCGCATTTACAAGAAAGCATATTAGAAAATAGTCAAGAGAATACACTATCTGTATTAGCAAATGCACCAGATGAAACCTAAAGCGATGTGTAAACTAAAAGTAGAAAGAACAATATGAATGAATTACAAACAGTGGGCGGATTACAATCAATTGCTACGTGGTGGATGTGGGCAGGCTTTGGCATATTTGTCATCGCCATGTTGGCAGTCGATCTATTTTTACTTGGTCGGCATGGCGCGCAAAAAGTAAGCACGCGTGAAGCGCTAATTTGGTCGCTGATTTGGTTTGTAATGGCATTGCTTTTTGGTGGTGCACTATGGGGCTGGTTAGATCACACGGCAGGCCGAGCGGTTGCCGATACTAAAACCATGGAATATTTAACCGGCTACTTGCTAGAAAAAACGCTGGCGATGGATAATATTTTTGTGTTTGTGATGATTTTTAGCTATTTTGCAGTGCCCATTGAGTTTCAAAAACGTGTGTTGTTGTATGGTGTATTGGGCGCCATTGTATTGCGCGCATTAATGATATTGCTGGGTGCTTGGCTCATTGCACAGTTTCATTGGGTATTATATTTATTTGGCGCGTTTCTACTTATTACTGGCATAAAAATGCTAATTTTTGCCGATCACGAGCCTAATTTAGCCAACAACCCATTATTAAAATGGCTTAAAAAACACATGCGCATTACTGAAGATTATCACGGTGACAAATTTTGGGTAAGTATCAAAGGTGTTCGCTGGTTTACGCCAATGTTTTTAGTGCTGGTGCTAATTGAGTTTTCAGACGTGATTTTTGCGCTGGATAGTATTCCTGCTATTTTTGCCATTACAAGTGACCCGTTTATTGTGTTTACCTCTAATATTTTTGCTATTTTAGGCCTGCGTGCCTTGTACTTTTTACTGGCCGATATGACGCAACGCTTTCACCTGCTAAAATATGGCTTGGCTGTGGTACTAATATTTGTCGGCGTAAAAATGCTCATTGTAGATTGGTTTAAAATACCAGTGGCTGTATCGCTTGGCGTAGTGATTGCTGTGCTTGGTACTAGCATTTTGTTAAGTCTGGCCTCTACACGCAACCAAAAAACGCAAACTTAGTCGTATAAAGTTAAGCTAAATAATTAAATTATGTTAAAAAAATAAAAAACTATTTGGTTTGCACATTTAATTGGCTGATAATGCTAAATCGCTTCAACACACATACCCATGGATAATAATAACCCTCATAAAGCCAGCCTAGCCACCATGTCTTTAGCCGCACTGGGCGTGGTATTTGGTGATATTGGCACTAGCCCGCTTTACACCATGAAGCTGGTATTTACCGAAGGCCATCATCCGCTAACATTAAACCCTGCCAATGTTTATGGTATTTTGTCGCTTATAACCTGGGCGCTGGTAATCATCGTTTCGGTTAAATATGTGGCGTTTATTATGCGTGCCGATAACCGCGGCGAAGGCGGCATTATGGCGCTGCTAGCATTGGCCAGCCGCAATCAAGAAGGCAATAAAAGCAAACAACGTAACATTATGCTGCTGGGCATTTTAGGTGCCTGCATGTTTTATGCCGATGGCATGATTACGCCTGCTATTTCAGTGCTATCTGCGGTAGAAGGGCTTGAAGTGGCCGCGCCACATTTACATCAATTTATTGTGCCCATTACCTTAGTGGTTTTATTTGGGCTATTTTGGGCGCAAAGCAAAGGCACTGCCGTGGTGGGCAAGTTTTTTGGGCCAGTGATGCTGTTATGGTTTGCTACGCTTGGTGTGCTAGGCGCCATTAATATTATGCACGATGCCAGCATTTTGCATGCGCTTAATCCATTTTACGCAGTTGAATTTTTTGCTTCACAACCTTGGATAGCCTTTGTGGCACTTGGCGCAGTAGTGCTGGCAGTTACAGGTGCAGAAGCTTTATATGCCGATATGGGTCATTTTGGGCGCTTCCCCATTCGCTTAGCTTGGTTTATATTTGTGTTGCCTGCTTTGTTGCTCAATTATTTCGGCCAAGGCGCGCTATTGCTGCACAACACCGACGCCATTAAAAACCCATTCTATTTATTGGCACCAGAATGGGCGCTAATTCCACTTATTTTATTGGCCACATTATCGACTGTTATTGCCAGCCAAGCGGTGATTACAGGCGCATTTTCAGTATCGCGCCAAGCGCTGCAGCTAGGTTATTTACCACGCATGCACATACAACACACATCTGAAAGTGAACAAGGTCAAGTCTACATGCCGCGTGTTAATTGGGGCCTAATGTTAGCCACCATGGTGCTGGTAATTGGCTTTGGTAGCTCTAGCAAATTAGCCGCAGCCTATGGCATTGCGGTGACGGGCGATATGGTGATTACTACTTTATTGGCGGCGGTTGTATTTAGAGAAATATGGCGCTGGAGCGCACTAAAAACCTATTCGCTCATCGCCTTATTTTTAGTCATTGACGTCACATTTTTTAGTGCAAACTTACTTAAAGTGCCCGATGGCGGCTGGGTGCCCTTGCTTATTGGTTCGATTATTTTTGTGCTAATGCTAACTTGGAAAAACGGCCGACATTTGCTGTATAAGCGCTTAAAATCAGAAGCGATGGAGTTAGAACCCTTTATTGAAGCCATTGGCGCGCACCCGCCTGCTCGTGTGCCTGGCACCGCCGTCTTTATGACGCCCAACCCGCTAGGCGTGCCGCATGCCATGCTACACAACCTAAAACACAATAAAGTCTTGCACGAAAAAGTAGTGGTTTTAACAGTGAGATTTTTAGATGTGCCACACACCAATTTAGAAGAGCGCGTGACAGTTGAGGCCATGCAGCACGAGTTTTACCGCGTGACTATTAAATATGGCTTTAAAGATGAGCCCGATTTACCGCGCGACATGGCCTTGTGCGCGGTGCGCGGCTTAGATATTAACGCAATGGATACTTCGTTTTTTATTGGCAAAGAAATTTTAATCGCCAGTGAAAAATCGGGCATGGCGATTTGGCGCAAAAAAATCTTTATTGGCCTGTTTCGCAGCGCCGAGACCATTACCAACCAGTTTAAATTGCCGCCGAATCGCGTGGTCGAACTTGGGTCGCAAGTAAAAATTTAGGCTGTTTTAAATATAGGAAGAACTTGGTTAGCAACAAAAAAATAACTTATAGTAGGTATAAATTCAAATATTACGCCTAAAATAAATCAACCAAATATCACTTTGTGCGTTATAAAATAAAATCAATGAGGAGTTTGCCATGATGAAAACAAAGAAAATATTAGCCATTGCCTTAGTAGCCGCTTCTAGCCTAGGTATTGCTGCATGCGTCAGTACGACGAAAAATAGTGATTCTGGCGTCAGTCGTTCGCAGTTCATGCTCCCACTGCTATCTGCTAGCGAAGTCGATAAAATGTCAGCCCAAGCTTACGCCAAAACGCTAGGCGAAGCCAAACAGAAAAATACCCTCAATGCTGACCCAGCCATGCTAGAGCGTGTGCGAGGCATTTCAAACAAACTCATTTCACAAGTGGGCGTGTTTAGGCCAGATGCTGCCAAATGGGCGTGGGAAGTTAACGTTGAAAAAAATGATCAGCTAAACGCCTACTGTATGCCGGGCGGCAAAATTATGGTGCTATCTGGCATGGTTGATAAACTTAAAGCCACCGACGATGAACTAGGCGCAGTGATTGGCCATGAAATCGCTCACGCACTACGCGAGCATGGTCGCGAGCGCATGAGCAAATCTTTTGTGCAACAATTTGGCTTGCAAGCATTAGCTGCGTTTGTCACCAAGGGTGCTGCAGGCGGCGCTATCAACCAAGCTGCTGGCATGGGCTCGCAACTATTTTTTGCACTGCCAAATGGCCGCGAGCAAGAGCGTGAGGCCGATAAAATGGGCTTAGAATTGGCCGCCCGTGCAGGTTACAACCCAGACGCCGCTGTGACTTTGTGGCAAAAAATGGAGGCTATGAATAAAGGCGCGCCACCAGAATTTTTTAGCACCCACCCAGCTAGTGCTAATCGTATTGCCGATTTAAAAGCGCTGGCGCCTAAGGTTCGTCCTTTATACGAAGCAGCAAAAGCAGGCAAATAAGCCGTCATACCAGCGGAGGCTGGTATGACGAGGTTTGATGTTTTTCTAGTTTATCAATCTGCTCAGATTAGGTTAAAATACTGCTTTTAGTTATTTCACCTATTTTGAGAAACCCATGGATCCACGCCTAAGCATTATCGAAGCCGCATTTGAAGACCGCGCCAACATTAACCCAGCCAACGCATCTGCCGAACTAAAAACCACCGTTAACTCGATTATTGCCGATTTAGACACAGGTACTTTGCGCGTTGCAACGCGAATTGGCGAAACGCAAAATTGGGAAACGCATCAATGGCTAAAAAAAGCCGTGTTGTTGTCATTTCGCTTAGAAGAAAATGTGCTGATGGACGACGGCGTGACCAAATATTTTGACAAAGTACCGCCAAAATTTGCCAACTATTCTGAGGCCGATTTTAAAGCAGGTGGTTTCCGTGTGGTGCCCAACGCGATTGTGCGTCGTGGTTCATTTATTGGTAAAAATGCAGTACTCATGCCTTCGTACGTCAACATTGGCGCGCACGTGGGCGAAGGCACTATGGTAGACACTTGGGCCACGGTTGGCTCTTGCGCACAAATCGGCAAGAATGTTCATCTAAGCGGCGGCGTAGGTATTGGTGGTGTGCTAGAGCCAGTACAAGCTGGCCCAACCATTATTGGCGACAACTGCTTTGTGGGCGCGCGTAGTGAGGTTGTTGAAGGCGTGGTGGTAGAAGACAATTGCGTCATCTCGATGGGCGTTTATATTGGCCAAAGCACCAAAATTTACGATCGCGAAACTGGCGAAGTATTTTATGGCCGCGTGCCTGCTGGCTCAGTAGTGGTGGCAGGCAATCTTCCTTCTAAAGATGGAACATATAGCCTTTATTGTGCCGTAATTGTTAAAAAAGTTGATGCCAAAACATTAGGCAAAGTGGGCATTAACGAGCTGCTGCGCGGAATTTAACGGCATTTAAGCACATTATAAATAACGTCATATTTTCAGCATAAGTAACACTTCATCAACAACTTCAAACTAAATTCAAGCACTTAAGTATTTTTTTAAGTGCTTGAATTTTATCAATAATCAATAAAACCAAACCGCGTCAAGCTAGCTTGGCATGTCTATTGCTTTACTTTACCTAATAACAATAAAAACGTGTCAATAAAAAAGGTAAAGCAATGACTATCAAATATGATATTTGGTTAATACTACTCTCTACGCTTGCTAGCAGCCTTGCTATGTTCGCTACTTTTAGTTTTGTCGATCGTTTATACACATCTACCGCTAAGGGCAAAAAATTTCTACTGCCCATCTACGCGCTCACTGTTGGCAGCGGATTATGGGGTATCCATTTTATTAATTGGCTGGCTTTTCAAAACAGCGCAAAGATACAACTTTCCATCCCTTTACTAGCATGCTCTTGGTTAGCAGCAGCTGTCGTTGGCTTTATAACTTGCTATATTACAAGCCAAAAAACCATTGCTGTAAGCTTACTGGCAGCCAGCGGATTTATGGCTGGCTTAGCAAGTTACGCCATGTTTTACTTGTGTGCTGGCGCTTTACATGGCGCTAATAATGTCAATGTTATTCCTATGGCTCTATTTAGCGCTTTGTTAACCTCCATATGCGTTAGCTTTTTGGCGCTCATCACTTTATCTTGGATGAAGCAATATGATGGCAAGCATGCATTGCCTACTAAAGCGCTTCTTTCACTAGTCACCGCTATCGCCATTATTGGCCTGCATGTTACTTTTAACGCATCGATTGAGACTGACGCAAACTCAATTTTAATCAATAGCCAGCAAATTGGCAGTAAAAAAATGTTGGCTGCCATGGTTTCTCTAGTTGTTGCGTGCTTATTTTTATTGGTGATTTTAGTTGCGCTGTTTTATGAGAAATTTGGCAAAAATATTTTCAAATTTAATTTTGTCGCTACTCAACAAGAACCTAACACATTTGAAAGCAAAGATGCCTTAACGCAACTGCCAAATCGTCGTGCATTTCGTCAATTGTTAGAGACCGCTTCAGCCCGCTGCACACGTTCTGGCAACACCATTGCCTTGGCATATATCGATTTAGATCACTTTAAACCGATTAATGATATTTACGGCCACCACGTGGGCGATGCCGTGCTAAAAACAGTGGCGCAACGCTTACAAACCGCAGTGCGCGGCTGCGATTCTGTTGCGCGTTTGGGCGGCGATGAATTTTCTGCGCTAATTGAAGATATTGAATCAGACAGTGACATTATTCCGATTATGGAGCGCATTGTCAGCTCCATTAACCTACCTTTTTATGTAAATAATCAGCAGCTTGAAATTTCATGCTCGGTTGGAGTTGCTTTATACCCGCGCGATGGCGATATAGAAAAACTCATTGTTTGCGCCGATAGTGCCATGTATAAAGCCAAGCAAAATGGCAAGAATCAATTTAAGTTTTACGATGCTGATATTGAATCGTCCGCCAATCAAATGCTAGAAATGCAACGCGATTTGCGTGCCGCTATTGATAACAATCAATTTGTATTAATGTATCAACCCAAGCTAGATTGCAATACGCAATTATTTGTGGGCGCCGAGGCGCTTATTCGCTGGAATCACCCAACAAAAGGCTTGCTGCTGCCCAAAGATTTTATCGCCGAGGCTGAGCATTTTGGCATGATAGAAGAGATGAGTAATTGGGTAGCCGAGCAAGCTTGCAAAACCATTATGCAAGCCAAATCACGCGACATTGATTTACATTTATCTATCAATACCTCTAAGCAACTGTTTCGCAGCAAAAATTTTGTTACAGAAATAATTACTTATTTAAGTAAATATAATGTGCCTGCAAAAAATCTTACCGTAGAGATTAAAGAGACTTCTGGTGTACGTGATGAAACGCTATTTAACCAGCATATAGCGCAATTTAAAGCGGCAGGCATCAAAATTGCGTTAGATGATTTTGGTTTGCACCCATTTACTTTAAGCTATTTGCAAGAGCTAAACGTAGATGAAATTAAAATTGATAAAATTTTTATGGCTAAAGTTAATGCGAATTCAGAATCGTGGAAACTGGTAGACGTATTGCTTAACCTAGCGCAGCACCTTAATATTAACGTGGTGGCCGAAGGTGTAGAAAACGAAGCGCAGCACACGATGTTAAAGCACCTTGGCTGCAACCATATGCAAGGCTACTTGTTCTCTGAAGCAATTACCGAAGGAAATTTACTCCATTATTGCAAACAACATCAGCTAAACATGCCAACTGTGGCAATAAATCAAGAGGCAATAGCCGCTTAAATTAGCAATACGGCTGCATATACGCTGTAGTAGCTGTTAAAATGACGCATGCAAAACATTACCCTTTACGGAATACCCAACTGCAGCACGGTGAAAAAAGCGCGTGATTGGCTGGCTGCCAATCATGTGGCTTATGTGTTTCACGATTTTAAAAAGCAAGGTATTTCGGCCGAGTTATTAGAAAGTTGGCTTTCTCAACAACCGCATGAAAAACTCATCAATCGCGCTGGCCTCACTTGGCGTGGTTTAGATGATGCCACCAAACTTAGTATTGGTGACGACGCCACGGCCATGCAACTAATGCAAGCCAAAACCTCACTAATAAAGCGCCCACTGTTAGTAAAAGACAGTAAAATTATTTGCTTGGGTTTCGACGAAACCATTTATAAAAAAGAGCTCGCAAATGTCTAAAACCCTAGAATTAGCGATTGATTTACTCAAACGCCGCTCCAACACGCCCGATGATGCGGGATGCCAAGAAGTGATGATTGCGCGGCTTGAAAAGATAGGCTTTAAAATAGAGCGTATGCGCTTTGGCAACGTGGATAATTTTTACGCGCGCAAAGGCACAACATCGCCACTGCTGGTATTTGCAGGCCACACCGATGTGGTGCCAACAGGTCCAATCGACAAATGGCACACGCCGCCGTTTGAACCGACGATTAAAGATGGCATGCTGTACGCGCGCGGCGCGGCAGATATGAAAACCTCGCTGGCAGCATTTGTGACTTCAATCGAAGAATTTATCGAAGAGAATCCTGACCATAAAGGCTCGATTGGTTTATTAATTACCTCAGATGAAGAAGGTGTGGCGGTTGATGGTACAGTTAAAGTAGTTGAGGTGTTAAAAGCACGCAATGAGTTGATTGATTATTGCATCGTCGGCGAGCCAACCAGTAACAAAGTGGTGGGCGATATGATTAAAAACGGCCGTCGTGGTTCATTGTCTGGCAAGCTCACCGTTATTGGCTTACAGGGTCATATCGCGTATCCCCATTTAGTCAAAAATCCCATTCATTTAGTCGCACCCGCCATTAAAGATATGGTAGAAACCGTTTGGGATAACGGTAACGATTATTTTCAAGCCACAAGCTGGCAAATTAGTAATATGAACGGCGGCACAGGTGCCACCAATGTGGTGCCTGGCGAAGTGGAGATTTTATTCAACTTTAGATTCTGCCCAGAAGTAGATGGCAAAGGCAGTACCGATGCCAACCTGCGTGAGCGCGTGCATGCCATTTTAGATGCACACAAGTTGGAATACACCCTAGATTGGGAATATTCGCAGCCCTACATTACGCCGCGTGGTAACTTGGTAGAGGCGATTTCTCGCGCCATTGAAAAATGTTACGGTGTTTCGCCAGAGCTCTCCACCACGGGCGGCACCAGTGATGGCCGCTTTATAGCCGATATTTGTGGCCAAGTGATTGAGTTTGGCCCATTAAACAAAACCATCCATAAGTTAAACGAATGCGTGGGCGTGGCCGATATTGAACCGTTAAAAGATACCTACAAATATACGATGAAGAAGCTGTTGTCGTAATGAGTTCAGTTAAATTAATAAAAGAGCTTTTTACTATTCGCGATTGGCTACGTTACACCGTCAGCCAGTTTGAGGCGAACAACCTATTTTTTGGCCACGGCACTGACAACAGTTACGATGAAGCAGTGTGGCTGGTGATGAGCGCGCTACATTTGCCGCACGACACACTGCACAATTTTTTAGATGCCAACATTACCGAGCCTGAGCGAAAACACCTCGCGCATTTGATCGAGCAGCGCGTGACCAAACGCATACCAACCGCGTATTTGCTGCGCGAAGCGTGGCTGCGTGGCTTTAAGTTTTATGTGGATGAACGCGTGATTGTGCCGCGCAGTTTTATTGCCGAGCTGCTGGATTTTAACGAAGAAGGCGAGCATGGTTTGCAGCCTTGGATAGAGCATCCTGAGCTGATTAATTCTGCCGCCGATATTTGTACTGGCAGCGGCTGTTTGGGTGTTTTGCTGGCCAATGCCTTCCCCGATGCGCAAATTGATGTGGTGGACATTTCGCCCGACGCAATTGCTGTGTGCAACATCAACATTGATAATTACGATTTGCAAGACCAAATTACTGCCATTCAATCCGATATGTTTAGCGCCTTAAAAGGCAAAACTTACGACCTGATTATTAGCAATCCGCCGTATGTCGATGCACCCAGCATGGCGAAACTGCCAACGGAATATCGTAACGAGCCGCAAATTGCGCTAGGCAGCGGCGCTGCGGGCTTAGATCACACACACACCATTTTGCGCGAAGCGGCTAAACACTTAAATGACGAAGGTATTTTGGTGGTGGAAATTGGCCATAATCGCGATGCGCTTGAAGCGGCTTATCCTGATTTGGCCTTTACTTGGCTGCAAGTAGAATCGGGTGACCAATTTGTGTTTTTGCTTACCAAAGAACAGTTGCAGGCGATATGAAAAATTGCATATGTTTAATCGCTATTTTACTGGCAGCTTGCGCTCAATCTAACACAAACCCTGCCGTTGAAACCAAGCCAGCGCCTAGCACAGAAGCTAATTAAAAACCAAGCGAAGTTATGTGCACGATGGATGCCATGCAATGCCCAGATGGCAGTTGGGTTGGTCGCAGCCCACCAAGCTGTGCGTTTAATTGCCCGCCAGCGCCAGCAAAATAACTTTCTACTAACAACTCTAATACCGTCATTCCCGCGCAGGCGGGAATCCAGTCAAGCAACAATTTATTGAATACAAATTACTTCTACTAAACTCCCAGTTTTTTCTGGATTCCGTGGTTCGCAACTTAAAAGTTGCTCCCGTCGGAATGACGGGAATTGGGAGTCTTGATTAAAATTTAACCGCGCCCGCGATTTCTATCGCTTTTATGCGGCATGCTGGCTTTTTGTTGATTTGGTTTTTTTGTTTCTTGCGGTAAATCGCTACTTTGTCTAATGCGTCTATTAGCTGGTTTAGGTGCAGGCTTTTTAAACTCAACATCATTACCTCTGCCCTGAGTGAAAGCATCCATTAGTCGTTCATGCCTGTTATTTTCGCCTGTTTTTTAATGTTATTGGTTGCTTGTTTTACGCATAGCCGTGTCGCGGTCTAGCGCGCTGCCACGTTGCTTGCGCACTTTTGGCACGAATACGCTGGTGGCTTTGTCTTTTTCGCGTTGGCTTAATTGTTTCATCGGCGTTTTTGGTACTTCTAAACCCGCCCATTCCAGCAAATCCACCACTTGTTTTTGCTCAAGCTTCAACATCGTGCCGCGCTTTACACGTGGCGGCAAATTGACAGGGCCAAATCGTACCCGCATTAGGCGGCTTACTGGCAGTTGAAATGCCTCAAACAAGCGCCGCACTTCGCGGTTTCTACCTTCACGAATCACCACTTGGTACCAATGATTTGCGCCCTCGCCGCCTTGTGGCGAAATACTATCAAACTTAGCTGGGCCATCTTCTAGCTCAATGCCTTGCGTAAGCGTTAGCATTTGGCCTTCGGTCAATTCACCAAAAATTCGCACCGCATATTCGCGCTCAACTTCATATCTTGGGTGCATAAAACGGTTGGCCAGCTCGCCAGAATTGGTAAAAATCAGCAAGCCCGAAGTATTCATGTCTAGTCGGCCAATGGCAATCCACTTGCCTTGTTTAATACGCGGTAGTTTGTCGAACACGCTAGCACGGCCTTCTGGGTCATCTTGGCTAACAATTTCGCCCTCAGGCTTGTGGTAAATCAGCACTTGCGGCAGCTCGGCCTCAAACGGCAGTTTAATATGGCGATTATCTAAACGCACCATGTCATATTGCGTAACGCCTTGGCCTTGCTTGGCGGGCTCGCCATTTACCGTCACACGGCCACTCACCACCAGCTCTTCCATATCGCGGCGCGAACCAAGTCCAGCCAACGCCATCAGCTTATGCAAACGCTGGGTAGGTTCTGGCGCAGCGCCAGAATTAGAATCGCCGTCAATTTCTAATTTTTTAAAATCAGTTTTTGGCCTGCGTGGAGTCGCTTGTGGGTCGCGCTGGGTTTTGAATGGACGTGCCATGAATTGAGCTTCTAAGTTCTAAATATGTGATTTTACAGCAAAAAACACACCACTGCCGTCATTCCCGCGTAGGCGGGAATCCAGTGAAGGTTTTGATAAAAATGGATTCCCGCCTGCGCGGGAATGACGGGCTAAGTATCTAGCGGAATCTCTGTTTGGGCAAAATCTTCAAACGGCGGTAGCTCTGCCAAACTACGCAAATTCAAGTCATCCAAAAAATGCTTAGTCGTCGCATAAAGTGAAGGTCGCCCTGGTACTTCGCGCTGGCCAACCACATCTATCCAATCGCGCTCTTGCAGTTGGCGCATCACGTTGGGGTTAACCGCAACACCGCGTATTTGCTCAATATCGCCACGCGTTACAGGTTGACGGTAGGCAATAATCG
Organism: Methylophilaceae bacterium; assembly: GCA_031429035.1. Classification (GTDB taxonomy): domain Bacteria; phylum Pseudomonadota; class Gammaproteobacteria; order Burkholderiales; family Methylophilaceae; genus Methylotenera_A. Next base: position 23,507 of record JANOYU010000057.1, on the reverse strand, counting down.
CCAGCGTTTCCATCACTGCGCGGCTGTATTTTGGTTGCCGTTCTGGGCTTAAACGCGCAATAAATTCGCTAAATTGTGGTTTGGCTTGAAAGCGATAACCCGTCGCCACTTGCACTAACTCTAAAGTCTTTTCTTGCCAATCGGTTTTAAGCTCATCCAACAACATTCTTAAGGTTGTGCGCTCCATGCGGCCAGCAAACAGCTTCAACATTTCATCTAAACTCAATGGCTGGCCAGCGGTTAGCAGCGCCGCTTCTAGCACTTGTTTCATTTGGTCGATATTTTCAGGTTCTTGCATACTTACTCACTTACATTGGCTTGTAAATAAATCGGCGAAAACGCTTGTTGTTGCGTGATTCGAATTAAACCTTCTTTTGCCAGCTCTAAAATGGCTAAAAAATTCACCACTAATTTTGCCAGCGTTTCAATTTCACCATCAAACAAGGCAGAAAATTCCACCATGCCATCGGCCTTTAAGCGACGTAGAATCTGGCTCATATGCTCGCGCACGGATAATTCTGATTTGCCAATTTTGTGATGTGTAGTGAGCTTGGCGCGCTTTAGCACATTGCGCCATGCCTCAACTAGCTCATCCAAACTCACCTCTGGCGGTTTAATCTCGCTAATGTGTTGATAATAAGCGGCTGCAACGGCAATATCCACACCCACTTGCGGCATCGCATCCAAGCGCTGCGCGGCCAGTTTAATCGCTTCATATTCCATTAATCTGCGCACTAATTCTGCTCTTGGATCGTCTTCCTCGGCGATTTCAGCAGGTTTTGGCAACAACATGCGCGATTTAATCTCAATCAACATCGCCGACATTAACAAATAATCCGCTGCCAATTCTAGCTTAATCACCTTCATTTTCTCTACATACACCATATATTGCGCGGTGAGCTGCGCCATGGGGATATCGAGAATATCTAAATTATGCTTGCGGATGAGATACAAAAGCAAATCGAGCGGACCTTCAAACGCCTCTAAATACACCTCCAGCGCATCGGGCGGAATGTATAAATCGTGCGGCAACTCGCTAAGCGTTTCGCCCTTGATTTTAGCTTGGATGAGGGTTTCTAACATGCAGTAATTGTACCGCGAAAAATGGATTCCCGCCTACGCGGGAATGACGGCGTAGGTTTGAAAAACAACAGTGAAACTTCGCATGGTTTGCCAATCCCCTTGCCGCGCCTTCGGCTTGAGCGGCAGATGGTAAGCGGCGAGGACTGTTTGAGTGCTGAAAGCGCGAGTTCCGCAGCCGTACCAGCGTTGCGCTAAGACCGAAGGATAAAGCGGCAGCGGGGCGTGCTTTTCTTTGGTTTCTTTCTTTTGCACGAACAAAAGAAAGAAACTCGCATGTCGCGCGAGAGCGACGGTTTAACGGAGTGCAAATTTACGAATGATAAAATCAAAAACCAAGGTTACTAATTAACTTTTCCACCCCTACAGAGTTTTGTTTTTCGTTTAACTCTTTCCATATCTCAATTAGCTTATCTTTCTTTGGAAAAAGAATAGATATAATGTATTTATAAGTGTTTTTATCAATTTTGCCAGCAAGAATTTTAAAATCTATAATACTTATTGATACATCAATTTTATCTGAATGAGTTACATGAATATGAGGTTCATTATGCTTGACATTTTCTTTTCTAATTTCTACACGCACTTTATCTTGTCGCATAACTAAAAATTCTGGATAGTAGTTATCACCAGAAAATTCTTTTTTTCTTTCAGCTCGCGCAGTACTTTCTGCTTTATAAATTACGTTACACAAATCAAGCAAATAATTTTCAGTATCCATATTCATCTAGCCATAATTCAAACCCATGGCATCACGCACGTCTCGCATAGTTTCTCTTGCCAACTTCCGCGCTTTTTCGCAACCTTCAGCAACGATATTTTTTACTAAAGTTGGGTCTTCGGCATATTGTGCGGCACGTTCTTGAATCGGTTTTAGCTCTTTTATCACGGCTTCTATCACTGGTTGTTTGCACTCTATACAGCCGATTGACGCGCTTTTGCAGCCAATCTGTACCCAATCTTTTATATTATTGTCAGAATACACTTCGTGCAATTGCCATACGGGGCATTTGGCTGGGTCGCCTGGGTCGGTGCGACGAATACGCGCTGGGTCTGTTGGCATGGTTTTGATTTTTTTGGCGACAACGTCTAAATCTTCTCGTAATGATATGGTGTTGTTGTACGACTTACTCATTTTTTGGCCATCTAAGCCCATCATTTTGCTAGCTGGCATTAGTTTATATTCTGGCTCTACCAAAATCATTTTGCCGCCGCCTTCTAAATAACCTAGCAAGCGTTCTTTATCGCCCAAGCTTAAATTTTGCGCTTCTTCTATCATGGTGCGCGCACTGTCTAGCGCTTCATCGTCACCACTTTGTTGGTAGGCGCTACGCATTTCTTCATAAACTGCGGCACGTTTGCTACCCAGTTTTTTAATAGCGGCGATGGCTTTTTCTTCAAAGCCAGCCTCTTTGCCGTAAATATGATTAAACCTGCGCGCAATTTCACGGGTGAATTCAATGTGCGGTACTTGATCCTCACCAACTGGCACTTGCGTGGCTTTGTAAATTAAAATATCCGCAGATTGCAGTAGCGGGTAGCCCAAAAAGCCGTAGGTGGATAAATCTTTACTGGCGAGTTTTTCTTGTTGGTCTTTGTAAGTTGGCACACGCTCTAACCAGCTTAGCGGTGTAATCATACTTAACAGCGTATGCAACTCTGCATGTTCTGGCACACGAGATTGTATAAAAATGGTCGCATTGGCAGGGTCAACACCTGCTGCCAGCCAATCAATCACCATCTCCCAAACCGATTCTTCGATAATTTCTGGCGTGTCGTAATGCGTTGTAAGTGCGTGCCAATCAGCCACAAAAAACAAGCATTCGTGCTCGTGCTGCAGCCTAATCCAATTTTTAAGCACTCCGTTGTAATGGCCTAAATGTAAATTCCCCGTTGGGCGCATGCCCGATAAAACGCGTTCAATTGCCATAGTTTAAAACCTAATTTTTATTAAAATAATATGCTTATTATACAAATAATTGCTATACAAAAATACGCAAAATAATTTGCTGAAAAAAACTAATAAATGGCGATAGTATTTTGCCCAGCACGCCTGCAAACATCAGTGCGATTAAAATAATAAAGCCATATTTTTCTATTTTTGATAACTGAAAAGCCAAATTATTTGGCAGCAAACTCACCGCAATACGCCCACCATCTAGCGGCGGCATTGGCAGCAAATTAAGCACCATCAACACAATATTAATGCTAATGCCCACATAGGCCATTTCTACAAACAAATACGCGCTGGTAGAAAAATCGCCTGCCTGCAAGCCCCGCTGCACATAGCCTAACAAGATGCCCCAAAAAATGGCCATGACTAAATTTGACGCTGGCCCAGCCGCTGCCACCCACAACATATCTTTTTTAGGATTGCGCAAATTGTTAAAATTAACGGGTACTGGTTTAGCCCAACCAAATAGTACACCGCCAAACATTAATGTTATCGCAGGCAGCAAAATTGTGCCCAACGGGTCAATATGCTTGAGCGGGTTGAGAGTAATGCGGCCCAGGCGCTCGGCAGTTAAATCGCCAAAGTATTTTGCCGCATAGCCGTGCGATGCCTCGTGCACGGTAATGGCAAATATAATGGGCACTGCTGAGACAGCAATTTTTAGTATCAACGCTTCAATTTGCATTATTTCTCTCTTATTAATTAAAGACCAAATGGCGCAGCATCGGCCACACCTTGCCTAATTAAGCTTGGCGAACTTTCAGTTAAATCGATGACAGTGGTTAAACCCGCCATACTAATGGCCGAATCAATCACCAAATCGACTTGGTTTTCTAATCTATCGCGAATTTCTTCTGCATCGTTTAACGGTACATCTTCGTTTGGCAATTGCAAAGTCATGCTAAGCAATGGCTCAGCAAGCGCATGTAATAAGGCTTGCAGCATGGCATGTTGTGGCACGCGTATACCCACCGCACTGCGTTTTGGGTGTTGCAAACGGCGCGGCACTTCCTTAGTGGCGCGCAACACAAAGGTATAAGCGCCCGGCGTATTGGCTTTTAGCAGCCTAAATTGGCTGTTATCTACTTGCGCATAGGTGCTCAACTCGCTTAAATCGCTGCACACCAATGTAAATAAATGGCTGTCATCTAGGCCACGAATTTGCCGTATTTTATCTTGCGCCTCTTTAAAGCCCATCATGCAGCCCAGCGCATAACTACTGTCTGTTGGGTAAGCAATTACGCCGCCCTCACGCAAAATTTCTACCGTGTGCTTAATTAGCCGCGCCTGCGGATTTTCCGCATTGATAACGAAATACTGCGCCATTTACTGAGTCAGTTGCGCCTCTTTTAATAATGCATATTCGGGCCAATCTTGCCACACCGGCACACAATTATCAGGCAAATCAGGAATGCAGCCCATCTCCATATATGAAATGCCGCTGCCATGATAATCGGAACCGAGCGAAGATTTTAGGCTAAATTTATGCGCAATTTTAGCAAATTGCTGATATTGCGGCGGCGTGTGGCTGCCTGTCACCACCTCAATCGCGCTGCCGCCTAAGCTTCTAAATTCGTGCATTAGCAACAGCATATTGATAGTGCCTAAATCGTAACGACCGGGATGCGCTATCACTGCTTGGCCGCCAGCATCATTGATTAAATTGATGGCAGTTTTTAAATCCATCCATTCGTGTTCTTTAAAACCGGGCTTGCCTTTTACCAAATATTTTTTAAACACACTTTTGGTATCTTTAGCATGGCCATTGGCCACTAAAAAACGCGCAAAATGCGTGCGGGTAATAATGCTCTGCTTGGCGATTGCTTTTGCGCCTTCATAAGCGCCATGTATGCCCACGCGGGCTAAATCGGCACCCATTTGTTGGGCGCGCTCATCGCGGCCAATGCGTACGCCAGCCAGCGCAGCTTTTAACGCCGCGTTTTCAATATCTACCTTAAGCCCCACAATATGCAACGTGCGGCGCTTCCATGTTACAGAAATTTCAACGCCATTTACAAACTGAATACCATGCAGAAGTGCGGCTTCTCTTGCAATTGCGAGCCCGCCCAAATCATCGTGGTCAGTTAGCGCCAGCACTTTTACGCCGCGCTTAGCCGCATGCGCTACTAAATCAGCGGGTGCAAGCATGCCATCAGAAACGGTAGAGTGACAATGAAGATCGAATAATGCAGCCATACGATTAAGTTAACCTAACGTAATAAAAAATCACTTTTGCAATACTTTGCAAAATAAGCTAAATCATAGCAAAATACAGCTTTTACTGATACCTAACTAAAGCCACACATGAAGTTTTTATTCGATTTATTGCCTGTTATATTGTTTTTTGTCGGCTTTAAGCTATATGGCATATTTGCTGCCACCACCATTGCTATTGCCACTACCATTGCCATGATTATTTATAGCAAAATTAAGCATGGCAAAATTGATAAAATGTTGCTGATAAACGGCGCCGTCATTAGCGTACTGGGTGGCATTACGCTGGCCTTGCACGATAAAACTTTTATTATGTGGAAACCAACCGTGTTGTATTGGCTACTAGCGACTGTTTTATTAGTGTCTCAGTTATTTTTTAATAAAAATTTTATTCAACAAATGATGGGCAAAATGATGGTGGCGCCTGCCCATATTTGGCGCAACCTTAATTGGGCTTGGGTAATATTTTTGATTGGTTTAGGTTTTTTAAACCTTTATGTAGCATTTAATTACACTGAAGACGCTTGGGTAAACTTTAAATTATTCGGCGTCACTGGCATGATGTTTGTATTTGTGATTTTGCAAACATTGGCTTTAAAAAAATATTTAATCGAGCCAGAAAGTAAAGACTAATGTACTACGCGATTATGGCGGAGGATAATGAAAACAGCCTTGAAAGCCGCTTAAATGCTAGGCCTGCCCATTTGGCGCGGCTTACCGAGCTGCAAGCACAAGGTCGTTTATTGTTAGCAGGGCCTTTTCCCGCCATCGATAGCGCTGACCCAGGCCCAGCAGGCTTTAGCGGCAGTTTAATTGTGGCAGAGTTTAACGATTTGGCTGCTGCAAAAACTTGGGCCGAGGCCGACCCATTTGTAAACGCTGGTGTATACAAAAGCGTTACTGTTAAACCTTTTAGAAAAACCCTGCCTTAAGCAATTAATGAATTTAGTAGAAATAATCAAAACTCGTTTAAGCGTATTAAACCCGCAAAGTTTAGAGATTTTAGACGATAGTGCACTGCATAAAGGCCATGCAGGCAACACTGGCGGCGGGCACTTTAGCTTAAAAATAGTAAGCTCGCAATTTTCGCAAAAATCGCAGATAATACGACATCGTTTAATTTATCAAGCACTTTCAGATTTAATACCGCTGCAAATTCATGCACTTAGCATACTTGCAATTTCTCCAGACGACCCCAATTAACTTTTAGTATTTAAAAATACTTTGGGCAATCTCAATTTTAAAAAGGATTTAAAATGAAAATCTCGCAACTTATCGCCACTATTTTCGCAGTGTCTACACTTGCATTTACTGCCAGCAGTTTTGCGGCAGACCCCGCCACCGTAAACGGCAAACCCATCAAACAAAGCTGGGTAGATTACATTATGAAAGACGCACAGGCGCGTGGCCAAAAAGGCGATGGCTTAAAAAATGCCGTCATTAACGAGCTTATCGGTTCTGAATTGGCTTATCAAGAAGCAGTAAAGCAAGGCGTTGATAAAAATTCTGATTTAATGGTTGCATCAGAAATTGGTCATAAAAAATTGATTGTAAATGCTTTTTTAGCCGATTTTATGAAGAAAAACCCTGTAACAGATGCGGATAAAAAAGAAGCTTACGAGCAGTACAAAAAAGAATTGGGCGATAAAGAGTACAGTGCACGCCATATTTTAGTAAAAACTGAGGCCGAGGCAAATGATGTGGCCGCGGCCGTAAAAAAAGGTGATTTTGCTAAAATAGCCAAAGAAAAATCATTAGACCCAGGCAGTAAAGAAAAAGGTGGTGATTTAGGCTGGTTCTCGCCCGCAGGTATGGTTAAACCGTTTAGCGATGCGGTGACTAGCATGAAAAAAGGTGACGTCAGTGCGCCGATTCAAACCCAATTTGGCTGGCATGTGATTAAATTAAACGATAGTCGCGCCACCCAAGTGCCACCATATGACAAGGTAAAAGATGGCTTAGAGCGCACCTTGCAGCAACGTAAGCTAGAAAAAATGATGTTGGGCTTGAAAGAAAAAGCTAAAATTGATGTGCCTGGTGCAACCAAGTAAATCGTTTTTTACAAATTTTGCCTAATCGCTAAATCCACAAATAAGCCTGCTTTTGCAGGCTTTTTTTACACATGGCATTTACTTACAAAGCAAATAAATGTGATTGACTTATTAGTATATTCTGCAATAATAAGAACTATTATCATTTAGTTTATTCTTAGCATGTATGACTATTCTTAGTACATTAGCCCCAGGCCAACAAGGCATTATTCACGCCATTCATGCCGAACATGCGTTGTATCAGCGCTTGAACGCGCTAGGCTTTAAAATTGGTAAAAAAATTGAGCTTATTCGGCGTGCCAGCTTTAATGGCCCATTGCACGTGCGCATTGGCGCCACTGATATTATTTTGCGCGGCACAGACGCAGCGCGCATTCAACTCGCAGCATAAATACAATTTAACGCATGAAACGCATCGCCCTGCTTGGCATGCCCAACACGGGCAAATCTACCTTATTTAATCGGCTTAGCGGCGCCTCTGCACGCGTTGGCAATTGGCCAGGCATTACCGTTGATTTAGCCAGTGCAAAAATTCTCATTGGTGGCCATATTGGCGAGCTGATTGATTTGCCGGGTATTTACGATTTACACGGTTTTTCGGATGATGAACAAGTGGTGCGACATTTTTTAAGTAACAACCATGTAGATTTAGCCATGATTGTACTGAATAGCTCGCAGATTGATCGCCAATTATCGTTGGCGCTGCAAATTAAAAACTTAGGCTTACCCACCATATTGCTGCTAAACATGCAAGATGAGGCCAAACGCTCTGGCATTAGCATCGACACACAAAATATGGCGCAGCAGCTGGGATTTCCCGTATTACAAATTAGCGCAAAATATGGCGATGGCTGCCCACAAGCCTTGCAAACTGCTGCTAGACAAATTGTCGAAAATGTCAATTTAATCGCCCCTAGCGACATTGCCAGCAAGCTCGATGCCGACAACCAAATTGAAGCAGAAATGCAACACATTGTGAAAAGTGCGGTACAAATGCCTGCCGAACTTAACGATGAAACGACTGATAACATTGACAAAGTATTGCTGCATCCCATTTGGGGCCTGCCTTTATTCTTTTTGGCGATGTTTTTGCTGTTTCAATTTATTTTTACCGCTGGCAAACCACTGCAAGATGGCATGGCGTGGCTATTAGGATTGATTCGCAGTATCGCGCTAGAGCCACTATTGGCGGGATTACCTAGCTGGTTAAATGGTTTGCTGCTAGATGGTATTTTTAACGGCATTAGTACAGTGGCGGCATTTGTGCCCGTCATCGTTATCTTCTTTTTGGTGATGAGCATGGTAGAAGATAGTGGCTATTTATCGCGCGCGGCTTTTTTAATGGATGCGCTAATGTCGAAAATTGGCCTTGATGGTCGCGGTTTTGTGATGGTGCTGATGGGGTTTGGCTGCAACGTGCCGGCGCTAATGGGCACACGCGTAATGCGCAGCCGCCCCATGCGCTTGCTGACTATGCTGGTGATTCCGCTATCGTTATGCTCGGCGCGGCTGCAAGTATTTTTGTTTATGATTGCCGCTATTTTTAGACCGCAACAAGCCGCTTATATAATGTTTACGCTGTACATGGTGAGCTTTTTTACCATCTTTTTAACCGCTATTTTGTTTAAAGGCCAATACAAAAGTAGCGAGCCATTTATTTTAGAGCTGCCACCATATCGCTTTCCCACGCCTCGCCAAATATGGCTGCGCGGCTGGCAAGAGGTGAAATACTTTTTAAAGCGCGCCAGCAAATTTATTATATTTGGCGTGGTAATGGTGTGGGTGCTAACCAATTATCCCACCAATGTGGCGCCTGCTAGCGCGGGTACACTGGCCGGGCAAATCGGCATTTTATTCGCACCAATACTCGACCCTATTGGTATTGATACACAGCTTGCCATTGCGCTGATATTTGGCTTTGTGGCTAAAGAGATTGTTGTGGGCTCGCTAGCGGTGATTTACGGCCTACAAGGTGATGCACTGACCCACCAAATTGCCACCAATATCGATTGGGTGCAGGGCATGAGCTTTATGTTGTTTACGCTAATTTATACGCCTTGTTTATCTACTATTGCTACATTAAAAACAGAGTCTAAAAGTAGTGCGTTTATGTGGTTATCAATTGTTTGGTCGCTCGGCTTGGCTTGGCTAGTTAGTTTTGTGTTTTATCAAGGGGCGCGGGCGCTAGGTTTCTGATAAAATAACGGATTGTTTTTTTAATTAAAATTCAACCGCATTCCATGTCAAATCAAGCCCACTATCTAACTCTACGCGGCAGCCCCGCTTTATCTCAATTTCGTTTAGATAAACTTTATGCTGCAGTTAAAATTGCTGCGCCTAGTATTTCACATATTTATGCTGAGTTTGTACATTTTGCGTTTAGTAGCGCAGCGTTAAACGACAGCGAAAAAAATACGCTAACGCAAATTTTAACTTATGGAGCGGCTTCTAACGATAGCCTACAAGCTAATATCCATGCGCCTTCCAGAGCATCTAATTTAGAGTTATTATTGGTTATTCCACGCATTGGCACTATTTCGCCGTGGGCTTCGCGCGCTACCGATATTGCTAAAAACTGTGGCCTAGAAAGCGTTTTACGTATTGAGCGCGGCATTGCTTATTACGTTAGCACCAATACCAACTCTGGCACTGGCGCGCCTCTTAGCGATGCTGAAAAAACTGCATTAAAAGCAGCCATTCATGATCGCATGACTGAGCAAGTTTTTGGCGATTTAAATGATGCCCAAAAACTCTTTCACAGTGCGCAGCCAACACCACTCAGCACTATAGATATTTTGCAGGGCGGCAAAGCTGCACTTGTTGCAGCCAACAATGAAATGGGCTTGGCGTTGTCAGTCGACGAAGTGGATTATCTACTCGAAAACTTCACAAAAATTGGCCGCAACCCGACGGATGTTGAGCTGATGATGTTTGCACAGGCCAACTCTGAGCATTGTCGCCACAAAATTTTTAACGCGGATTGGATTATCGACGGCGAAGCACAAGATATTTCGCTGTTTGGCATGATTCGCAACACGCATAAGCAGAACCCTGGCCACACCGTGGTGGCTTATTCTGATAATTCTTCGATTGTTGCTGGTCAAAAAACCAAGCGTTTTTACCCGCAAAATGGCGAATATAAGTTCACCGAAGAAGACATGCACTACTTGATGAAAGTTGAAACGCATAACCACCCAACAGCCATTTCACCGTTTGCAGGCGCGGCTACTGGCGCGGGTGGCGAGATTCGTGATGAAGGTGCAACTGGCGTGGGAAGCAAGCCTAAAGCTGGTTTAACAGGGTTTTCGGTGTCTAATTTGAATATTCCCAACTTTGTGCAGCCTTGGGAAATTAATTCTGGCGAGCATGGGTATGGCAAGCCTGGCCGCATCGCAACACCGCTACAAATTATGCTTGATGGCCCGCTGGGCGGCGCGGCGTATAACAATGAATTTGGTCGGCCGAACATTGCGGGTTATTTCCGAACCTTTGAGTTAACTACAAGCAATTCAAATGGTGATGAGGATGTGCGTGGATACCACAAACCCATTATGTTGGCGGGCGGTGTCGGTAATATTTCAGCCAGTCATTCGTTAAAAAGCGTCATCCCAGCAGGTGCAGCACTAATTCAACTCGGCGGGCCAGCAATGTTGATTGGCTTGGGCGGTAGCGCTGCAAGTAGTATGGATACTGGCGCTAATACTGAAAACTTAGATTTTGATTCGGTGCAACGCGGCAATCCTGAGCTGCAACGCCGCGCGCAAGAAGTGATAGACCGCTGCTGGCAGCTTGGCGACAAAAATCCAATCGTCAGCATTCACGATGTGGGCGCGGGCGGTATTTCTAACGCTTTTCCTGAGTTGGTGAACGATGCCAAAGTGGGCGCAATTTTTAATTTACGCGATGTGCATAACGAAGAGCCAGGCATGTCGCCACGAGAGTTATGGAGCAACGAGGCGCAGGAACGTTATGTGATGGCGGTTCTACTCACAGATTTGCCACGTTTTAAAGCCATGTGCGAACGCGAGCGTTGCCCATTTGTGGTGGTTGGTTATGCCACCGAAGAGCGCCATTTAACGGTTAAAGATGCGCATTTTAACAATAATCCTGTGGATATGGATTTAAGCGTTTTACTGGGCAAGCCGCCTAAAATGACGCGCAACGTGAAAAGTGTCGCCAAAAAATTAACCGCATTTGATACAACTAAAATTGACATCAAAGACGCCGTAACCCGTGTATTGCGCCTGCCAGGCGTGGCCGATAAAACCTTCCTCATCACCATTGGCGATCGCTCAGTCACCGGTTTAATCGCGCGCGACCAAATGGTGGGGCCATGGCAAGTGCCAGTGAGTGACGTCGCTGTGACGCTTGCAGGTTTTGAAACCAACGTGGGCGAAGCGTTTGCCATTGGCGAGCGCGCACCCTTAGCCTTAATTAATGCGCCTGCCAGCGGCCGTATGGCGATTGGCGAAGCGATAACCAATATTGTCGCAGCGTGCATTAATGATATTAGCAATTTGAAGCTATCCGCCAATTGGATGGCGCCAGCAGGCCATGCAGGCGAAGACGCGGCGCTATTTGCTACGGTAAAAGCAGTCGGCATGGAGCTTTGCCCAGCTTTAGGCATTTCGATTCCTGTTGGTAAAGATTCGATGAGCATGAAGACGGTGTGGAACGACTTTTCAACTGATTCTTTGGGCCAAAACAAAGCTGTCACATCACCGATTTCATTGGTGGTGACGGCGTTTGCAAATACAGCGGATGCGCGTAAAACGCTCACACCGCAATTGCGCACTGATATTGAATCCAGCTTGATTTTGATTGATTTAGGTAACGGAAAAAACCGCATGGGCGGCAGTAGTTTGGCGCAAGTTTATGGTCAAATTGGCGATATTGCGCCCGACGTAGATAGCCCTGAGCAATTAAAAACATTTTTTGCAGAAATTCAACGCTTAAACGCTGAAAATAAAATATTGGCTTACCACGACCGCAGCGATGGCGGCTTATTCACCACCCTATGCGAAATGGCGTTTGCAGGCCGTTGTGGCGTAGATATTGACATGGCAGAACTATCATTAACAAATAATGCAGCCGATATCGCCAGCATGCTGTTTAACGAAGAGCTTGGCGCGGTGATTCAAGTGCGGACAAGTGACGCAGAAGCTATTTTTATTGCCTTGAATAACGCAGGTTTAAGCGCGTATAAAATTGGTGCTGTATCCAACAAAAATGAAATCAATATTAGCAATAACTGCAAGCCAGTGTTTGCAGATTCGCGCGTCAATCTACATCGCATATGGTCTGAAACCACCTATCACATGCAAAGCATGCGCGATAATCCAATCTGCGCGGAGCAAGAGTACGACCGTATCTTAAACACCGCCGATACTGGCTTGCATGTGCACACCACGTTCGATATCAATGACAATATTTCTGCGCCTTACCTCAATTTAGCGCGTCCAAAAATGGCTATTTTGCGCGAACAAGGTGTAAACGGCCAAGTGGAAATGGCGGCTGCGTTTGATCGTTCAGGTTTTGCAACGCACGATGTGCACATGAGCGACGTGATTAGTGGCCGCGTTTCGCTGAAAGATTTTGCAGGTTTAGTGGCTTGCGGTGGCTTTAGTTATGGCGATGTGCTGGGCGCAGGAGAAGGTTGGGCGAAATCCATACTATTTAACACGCGAGCGAATGATGAATTTAGCGCATTTTTTAATCGCGCAGATTCTTTTGCGCTGGGCGTGTGCAACGGCTGCCAAATGATGAGTAATTTGCATTCAATAATACCTGGTAGCGCACATTGGCCGCACTTTGTTAAAAATAAATCAGAGCAATTTGAAGCGCGTTTTGCTATGGTAGAGGTGTTAGAATCGCCTTCGCTGTTCTTTAATGGAATGGCTGGAAGCCGCATGCCTATTGCCGTTGCGCATGGTGAAGGTTTTACGGAATTTAATTCAAAAACTGCTGTCAATGACGTGCTAAGAAACAAATTGGCGACGTTGCGCTTTGTAGAAAACAACCATGGCGCGTCAACGCCAACTGAGGTGTATCCGTTTAATCCAAACGGTTCACCGCAAGGTTTAACAGGATTTACCACTACGGACGGCAGATTCAGTATAATGATGCCACACCCTGAACGGGTATTTAGAGCGGTTCAGCACTCATGGCGGCCAGATACTTGGCAAGAAGATGCGCCTTGGATGCGGATGTTCCGTAATGCAAGAAAATTTATTGCTTAAGCTTAAATATTTAAGCAGCAATCTTTAAAAAAGGGAAAAGTAGCATGAACATGTTAAAAGCATTATTTGCAGTATTGGCTTTAAGTTTTTCACTAAACAGCTTAGCCATTACTGATGATGAGCAAGTAGAATTTACCGATGGCGTAACCGAAGGCAAAATGAAAGTGGTCGAAAAATTTGTAAAAGCCGACCCAAAATTAGTTAATGAAAAATTCTTTGGTTGGTCACCGATTCAAATGGCTTCTAACCGCGGTCAAATTGAAGTAGTAAAATATCTACTTAGCAAAGGTGCTGATATTAACTATATTCACCCAGTCGCGCACCATACCTCTTTTCACCTAGCAGCTTTAAGTGGCCATTTACAGCTGGCTAAATTTTTAGCTAGCAAAGGCGCAGATGTAAATACCAAACTAAAAGCCGATGTTTCATTGATTCGCTACTTCCGTGATGCAGGTAGCCCCGAAATGGTAAAAGCAATGACTGACCTTGGGGTTAAAGATGACGGTTGTGTAGAAGGCAAATGCTTCGAAAGTATTGAGTAACTAACGACTGATTTGTTTAACTGAAGTCACCGCTAGTTTAAGCATTGATTGCTTTGTGACTTTAGTTACCAAATTATAATAAAAAGCCTTTAGAATGGTGTTTTACACTTAAAATAAAACATCATGAAAATTGTCATTTGTCAGTTTTATCACAAGTTTTTTCTAAGTTGTTGTATCGCATTTCTTACTACCTCAGCTGCTGTTATTTCGCAGGCTACTGAGGTTGTTTCTTCACCAAATAATCTCAGTCAATCTGTACACATACGCTCACTAGCCGCTTCGTGTGCTGCCTGCCATGGCAGCAATGGCAACAGTGCAGATATTTTGCCATCGCTAGCGGGGCTAGATGCCAGCTATTTTGTGACGCAAATGTTAGGCTTTAAAGATGGTAGCCGCGCCGCCACTGTCATGCATCATCATGCAAAAGGCTTAAATATAGATGAAATTAATTTACTGGCAGTATACTTTGCACAGCAAAAACGCTTGCCCAGCATACAACCTAGCCCACAAACCTTGAAAGCGCAGCATGACTAAACCATTGAATCGACGCGATTTTATAAAAGCTGCGGGTGTCGGTGCTTTTATTTCAAGCACATCATTACTCACTGCTTGCGCAAGCATTGGCAATAACAAAGCCGCCCTTGGCCGCGTGGTGATTATTGGTGGCGGTTATGCAGGCACCACGGCTGCCAAGTATATGCGCATGTGGAGCGCTGGTAATATCGAAGTAGTGGTGATTGAGAAATCTAGCCAGTTTGTGTCATGCCCATTGAGTAATTTAGTGCTGGGTGGCAGCAAAAGCATCAACGATCTCACTTTTGGCTACGATTTAGTCAAAAAAAATCATGGCGTAAAATGGCTAACAGATGAAGTCACTGCCATTGATACAACCGCCAAAAAAGTCGCCATGAAGCGTGGCGAAATAAGCTACGATCGCTTAATCATCGCGCCTGGAGTCGATATGATGTACGACGCACTACCCAACCTAGAAACCACGCAACAGCAAGTTCCGCATGCCTGGAAAGCTGGCTGGCAAACAGATAATTTACGCAAGCAATTAGAAAGTATGCCAGATGGCGGTACCTTTGTGATGAGCGTGCCCAAAGCGCCCTACCGCTGCCCGCCTGGGCCATATGAGCGCGCTTGCCAAGTTGCCAGCTACTTTAAAAGCCAAAAGCCAAAAAGCAAAGTGATTGTGTTAGACGCCAACCCTGAAATGGTATCTAAAAAAGGCTTGTTTACCAAAGCATTTGCTGAAATGTATGCCGGAATTATCGAATATCGCCCTAACAGCGCCATTGTTGAAGTAGATGTTGCTAGCAAAACGGTTAAAACGGAATTTGAAACGGTTAAAGCTGATGTGCTAAATGTGATTCCGCCGCAACGCGCAGGCAAACCTGCGCTTTTGGCTGGTGTTAACAATGCCGATAAACGCTGGTGCGAAGTCAGTTTTATCACTTACGAATCGACTGCGGTACCTAATATTCACGTAATAGGCGATGCCATTGATAGTAATTTACCAAAATCGGCACACATAGCGACCAATCAAGCCAAAATTTGCGCTAATGCCATAGTTGCACTAATGAGCGGTGGCGCGCCCGACCCTGCACCCGTATTTGCAAACACCTGCTACAGTTATGTGAATGATACCCAAGCCATGCACGTAGCCAATGTATACCGCTATGATGCTGCGAAAAAAATCATGTTGCCTGCCGAAGGTGGCGGCGTTTCGGCTAAAGCATCCGATCAAGAAGGCATTTATGCCCGCGCTTGGGCGGCTAATATTTGGTCTGACGTGCTCACTTAAGCTCGTTTCAAATATAAAATACGCACTAATTTAGATAGGTTTTGTCATAAAATCATTAGTTATTTGACGAAATCAATATGTATGAAGCCATCATTTCAAAACTTGTCACAAAATTTAGCACCCTGTTAACCATAGGTGTTTGCAGCATCTCAGGCGTTGGCTGTGCCAATGCAGCGGGTGTTGCGTCGTCGCCTACGCAGCTTAATATAAACCTACCCGCTGGTTTTGAGGCCACTATTTTTGCCAAGCTAAACGGCGCAGGTGCAGAGTATTTTAAAGGCCCACGCATGCTGGCGTTTGATAAAAACGGCAATTTATTTGTGTCGTTAGGCAAAAGTAACCAAGTAGTAATGCTGCCAGACGCCAATAAAGACGGGCTTGCTGAGGCAGCGGTTTTAATTTCTGATGACTTAAACGCACCCAATGGCTTGGTATTTGTCGGCGATGATTTACTGGTGGCGAATCAAGATGGTGTGGTTAAGCTCACAAAAAAAGACAATAAATGGTCTGTATATCCTTTTATATCTGGGCTTCCCAGTGGTGGTCACACATTAAAAACCATCAAAATAGGGCCTGATAATCATTTGTATATTAACGTAGGTTCTAGCTGCAATGTGTGTGTAGAAAGCGAGCCATTGCGCGCGACTATTTTAAGATACACATTACAAGGCAAACCTGCTGGCGCGCTAGAAACACTGGGCCGCCATGCACCAAACCCCACTTGGGCACTTGGTTTACGCAACAGCCAGGGCTTTGCATGGCACCCAAAAACGAGCGCCATGTTTGCCACTAATAATGGCAGTGACATGCGCAGCGACCAAAAAAACGGTAAAATTAATGATGAAGTGCCGCCCGAACATTTTAATAAAATAGAACCCAACAAGCATTATGGCTGGCCATATTGTTGGGGCAACAATAGCACTGGCGGCCAAGTGCAAGATCCAAATTTTGTGGGCGAAACAGGTTTTTGCAACACCAGCACCGCGCCAGCGATTACATTTGATTCGCACGCTACGCCTATTGGTGTGACGTTTTTAGATAAAACTAACTTCCCTGCCGAATACAAAAATGATGCGATTGTGGCGCTGCATGGGTCGTGGAACCGCCAACAATTAAGCGGTTATAAATTAGTGCGCATTAAATTTAATGCAGATAAACCTGTTGAAGTGCTTGATTTCGCCACTGGCTGGCTCAATAATAATCATAGTGATGCTTGGGGCCGGCCTGTAGACGTAAACACTGGGCCAGATGGCGCCGTTTATGTATCGGATGACCGAGCTGGTAACATTTACCGCATTAGCTACAAAATTGGCAAATAACTGTCACAACAAGAAAGCACAGCATGCAAAAAATTATTATTAGCACATTGTTTAGTTTAATGTTTTGCCTGCCCGCGTACGCCGAAACCGCGCCAAGTAAGCTGCCTGGCAACATTGCCATGCACATTGGCAAAACGCATTATGAACACCCAGTGCGCCTATTGCACCCATATTTAGATGTATGGCACATGAAAGGCCCGCTGGCAGAAAAAGCCGCATTGAAGGCATTGCAAAAACGTTTTGCCAATGTGGGAAACTGTAACGCAGCCGCCAATGTGGTGCTTTTGCTAGAGCCACATATGTTTTACAACGCGCAATTACGCGTGTTTCATGGCGAAATTATTGCGCGCGCTTATGTTAAAAATGCAGAAGCAGCTACCTATGAAAACGCCATTACGGTGATTAAAAAACAAGCACCAGTAAATGGCGAGCTAGGCGTTAAGCCCGATTTTTATATGGAAAAGGCCTACACAAAAGCCATGGATAAAGTCATTAAAAAGCTAGAAACCGATAAAGCGTTTTTGGCCACCTTAGATAAAGCCAATATGGATAATCCAAAAACCATCTGCGACACGCTAGATGCCTTGCCAGCGGCCAAGTTTTATTATTAATTATCAAAAAAGAGAAAACCATGAAAAAACTACTACTTTTATTAGCGCTATTGCCCGCAACTGTGTTGGCGAAAGACCCAGTCAAAATTACTGGCTTAAAAATGCCAGAATCGGTGCTGCAAGCCAAAGATGGCAGCATTTATATCTCTGAAATTAACGAATTTGGCAAAGATGGCGATGGCCAAATTAGCAAGGTAGATGACAAGGGCAATGTGACCGTGTTTGCCAAAGGCATGGACGACCCCAAAGGCTTGGCTATGATAGGCGAAAAACTATATGTAGCCGATAAAAATCGCGTGCTAGAAGTGAACAAAGACGGCACTTGGCAGGTGTATGGTGCGCAAATGGCTTTCCCCGGTACGCCAGTTTTTCTGAATGATTTAGTGGCGGATAAATTAGGTAATTTGTATGTGAGTGACAGCGGTGACTTAAAATCGGGCGGCCAAATTTATAAAATTGCTAAAGGTGGTGCGCCGGTAACAGTGGTGGTGGATAGCAAAAACCCAGATATTTTGGCGCCAAATGGTTTACTGTTTGAAGGCAGAAATAATTTATTGTCGGTCGATTTTGAAAGCGGTATTTTATATCGCGTTAACATAAGCACTGGTGCTACTAAAAAACTGGCAGAAGGCTTTGGCGGTGGCGATGGCATGGTTAAAACCAAAGCGGGCAAAATTATGATTAGCGATTGGAAAAACGGTAAAATTTATCGCGTAGCTGCAGGCAAAGCAAAAACCATTAAAGAAGGCTACAAAGCGGCGGCCGATATTGCGCTAACCAATGACGAAAAGTATTTGATGGTGCCAGATATGAAAGCGGGCGAGTTAGACTTTATCGAATTAAAATAAACCATGCAAATTGATGACATTCGCACAACTGCATTAACTTGGTTATGCGAAACAAACGCCAACGCTAAATGTGTTGGCGTTATTGCTTTTGGCAAGCAACATTCAATTACATGCTCTGTAGGCCGCATAGATATTGGCTCGCAGGGCATCGAAAATCGCTCGTGTGAAACTATAGCATTTATATTAACACCAAAAAGTGATATTCCAGGTCGTCCTGCTGCGCCAGTTTTGGTTTCCCCTGCCCAGCTACCCAAACGCTCCATGCGCACAATTGAAGGCCGCGCTGCGCTGATTCACGCGCTTGCGCACATAGAATTTAACGCTATTAATTTAGCGCTAGATGCGATTTGGCGCTTTGATAATATGCCTGATAATTACTACACGGATTGGCTAAAAGTGGCGGCAGAAGAGGCTTATCATTTCAGTCTATTAAACGCGCATTTGGAAAGCTTGGGTTACCAATACGGCAGCTTTGCAGGCCATAATAGCTTGTGGGAAATGGTGGATAGAACCAAAGATTGCGTACTAGCACGCATGGCACTGGTGCCGCGCACCATGGAAGCGCGCGGCTTGGATGCATCACCACAATTACGCAACAAATTTGCGCAAGTGAATGATACAAAAATGGCCGAAATTCTCGATATTATTTTACGCGATGAAATTGGCCATGTGGCGATTGGTAATGTGTGGTTTAACTGGCTGTGTGTTGAGCGAAAACTTGACCCAATTACTACCTTTGAACGCCTTTGTGTGGAATACAGCGCACCAAAACTAAAACCGCCATTTAACCTAGAAGCCAGACGCCAAGCGGGTTTTAGCGAGGCCGAGTTGGCATTATTGTGATAGATTTTTTTATTTCTATTGCTAAATCTCAATCACTAAATTATAGCTTTGCGCAATAATTTCAAAAACCGTGTCGTAGGTGTGTAGTACAAAATGCTGGTGATAAATTTTATCGCTAAATTGGCCGTTTTCGTCATAGCCTCTATCCATTTTACCAATAAATGCTGCTTTATCGACTGCCCGCAGTTTGGCTAATTTTTCAGAATCTTCAATTAAATCAAAGCAAGATTCGTATTCCGTGTCATCAAAATCTAGCTCGCACATGTTAAAAAGCAGCATGCCTTTAAAGGTAAGGCTAAATTTCACTTCATAATCAGTGCCTAATTTGCTGCAATTATTGCCCATTAGCTCGCCGGCAATACACACCTCTGTCTCACTTAATAGATTGATTTTATGCAAATAAATCGCATCGCGGCCAGTAACAAAACCAACTTTTGTCTGTATTGGGCTATTTTTTTGCGGCATTTTAAGCGGACAATAAATTAATCACACCATCCAAACCACTAAAATTAAGCGCGTAAGTGGCTTGTTGTTGCACGATTGGCTTGGCATGATAAGCCACCCCAACTTCTGCTGCTTGCATCATTTTTAGGTCGTTGGCGCCATCACCAATGGCGATAGTTTGATGAATACCTAATCCAAGTTCATCACGCAATTTCGCCAGCTCTTGCGCTTTGCGGTCTGCATCAACAATATCGCCCAATACGTTACCTGTCAATTTGCCATCCACAATTTCTAGCGTATTGGCGACTGCATAATCCAAACCTAGCAAGTCTTTTACATGATTTGCAAATAAGCTAAATCCACCAGACACCACCATGGTTTTAATGTTGTTGGCTTTGCAGGCAGCAATCCATTCCACCGCGCCAGGGTTGGGCTGCAAGCGTTCTTCTATCACACGTCTAAGCGCTATTTGATTTAAGCCTTTTAGCAGTGCAACACGTTTTTTTAGGCTGGTGGCAAAATCTATTTCACCGCGCATGGCAGCCTCGGTAATCGCCGCCACTTGTGGTTTGATATGCATCATATCGGCAATTTCGTCTATGCATTCAATATTAATCAGTGTCGAATCCATGTCCATTACACACAAACCAAATTGGCTTAAGCGCTGCGCATCGGGCACTAGCGAGCAGTCAATTTTCTGCTCGGCGCAGAAATTTTTTACCTCTGTTACGTCGCTTAAATTGGTTGGTAAATAATAGGCGTGCTCAGCAATTTGCATAAATTGCGTGTTGCCGCCAATCATGCGGTGAATATGGGTGAGGTGCGCCATGCCAATAGCGTGCCCTTGAATGACTAAGCGCATAAAATAAACACAATGAACTAAAACTAAATTATAGCACTGGGCTCTGACTTACTATATATAAGTAGCGTTTATACAAAATGTAACAAATGTGGCCTTTGCGATTTTTACGTTGAATGCTATGATTTTTGTAATCTGTCTTGAAAGCACAATATGAAGCCTGCAGCAAAACCTGCAAAAAAAACTGCACCAAAATCAAACATCAAACCTTTCGATAAAGCAGCAGAAAACTCTGCAAGCAACACTGGCAACGCCAGCTTAAGCTGGTTAAATTTGCCAAATTTACCATTGCCGCTAAAAGCCTTGTTTGCAGGCTATTTATTGGTGGTGGGCGTGGGTTTGCTAATGGCGGGTTTGCAAATTATGATGACGCATGGCATGGCCGATGGCAAAGTAGGCTTATCTAAAAACGATATTGTGTACAGCTATTATGGTGACCGCACGCATAGCAAGCTGGAAAGCATGTTAAATGGCCAAATGAAAGCCATGGCACCCGATAATGTGCGTGCTGATATTATTAAATGGGTGCACAAAGGCGCGCCAAAAGAAGATTGGGATGCGCATTTTAAAGACGTATTTGCCAAAAACTGTGTGTCTTGCCACTCTGTCGTGCCTAATATTCCTAATTTTACTAATTTTGAAGAGGTACAAAAAGTGGCCGCAACCAGTGACGGCGCAACCTTTCAAAGCTTAACCCGCGTGTCGCACATTCACTTGTTCGGCATTAGCTTTATTTTCTTTTTTATTGGCTTTATATTTAGCTTTGCGGTGGGCGTGCCCAAAAAATGGAAGGTTTTGGCCATCGCTTTTCCGTTTGGCTTTTTAATTGTAGATATTTTATCTTGGTGGCTAACTAAATTGAGCCCTGGCTTTGCTTGGTTTACCATTATTGGCGGCATTGGTTACAGCTTGGCATCTAGCTTTATGTGGTTTACCAGCATGTATCAAATGTTTTGGTTATCGCGCAAAGGCAAAGTCTATGGCAATGCTTGGCAGCAGGATTTGTAGTAAACAAGACTGATAGCAAGCAAGATTTAAACAGCTAGTTTAACCGCGTGAAAAAGTTTATGCTCTGCAAGCCAATATCCATGGGGCTTACAGAGCATATGTTTAAATATGTGTTAATTTTTAGTGTTTAGTTTTCTTTTGCTGTGAGTTTTTGGCTAACAACGCCTGTGTAAAATACTACAAGCTTTACTGGCACAAGCCCAACATTGCGACCATTGTGTAGCGTGTTGACAACCTCTGCTAATGCTTCGCCAGCCTTCAATCGTTTAGTCTCACCGTTTTTTAGCTGTATTTCTAAGTCACCTTCTATTAATACGCCAAACGAATTAACAGGATGCGAGTGCCAACCAGTTTCTGCACCTGGCGCAATCACCACCATAAAGCTTGATACTTCTGCACTGCCCAGTGGATAAACAATTGGCTTGCCATCCCAGCTGTTTTGCGTTTTTAATATATTGGTGACCGATATAGTTGCAGATTGATCGAGCGCAAAAGCTTGCGACTGAAGCGCTAAAGCAAAAATAACTGGCACAAATAGTTTTGTAAGTTTCATCACACTTTCTTCCGATTAAAAATTCAATGTTTATGTCAAATTTTAATAGCTGCCAATTTAAGTTAAGTTAATTAAGTTAAGCAGGCAGCAGTAATAACAACTTCCACTTTATATTGCGGATTTGCCAATAAAGTCTGAACGGTTGCGCGCGGTGGCGCATTACCTTTTATGTCTGCAACCCAAGCATCCCACACCACATTCATGCCCGCATAATCGGCTAAATTGGCCAAATATATTTGCGCCATTAAAATACGCGATTTTTCTGAATTTGCTTGCGCAAGCAACGCATCAATCATGCTTAACACTTCAAGCATTTGGCCGCTAATATCTTGGCTTAAATCATTCGCCACTTGACCTGCCAAATAGGCAACACCATTATAAACCGCCATATCAGAATAACGGTTTTCTACATTAAAGCGTTTTATAATCAATTAGTTAAGCCTCAGTCCTTCAAACTCGCCACATCATCCAACACCACGGCAAATAAATCACGAATCGCTGCTAGTGCGCTGTCGTGCATAGTTTGCGCATCTACCGTTTTGCCGTTAGCGCCAACTAAGCTACGCGTCGCACAAGCACTGGCGATAACGGTGGGTTTAAAGCCTAAATTAAACGCACCGCGCGCGGTAGAGTTAATGCACATGTGCGTCATAAAGCCTGCAATCACCACGTTTTCTATACCTAGCGCTTTTAATTGCGCCTCTAGCGGTGTGGCAATGAACGAGTTTGGGTAGTTTTTGGTGATGACAGTTTCACCATTTTTTGGGGCGACTTCGCTTGAAATTTGGCCAATTTCTGCCGTCACATCATAAGGCGTGCCCACGCCCGCATCGTGCTGAATATGAATAATAGGCACTTTTAAATCACGTGCCATTTGCAACAGTTTTTGCGCTTCTTTAATCGCAGGCTCTACATTGGTAAGTTGCATCATGCCGCGCCTATAAGTATTTTGGCAATCGACCATAATTAACGCAGAATCTTTAAGGCCAGCATTGCTGTAGCCCATACCTGTAATGTCACGTAATGTTTGCGATGCTGTTGTCATGTTCATTCCTTTATTGTTTGTTTTGCTAGCTTCAAAGCGGGTTTTGCGCGAAAATATTACTTGAAACAAAAACTATAATTAATTGCAATT
>JANOYU010000056.1:0-9939 GCA_031429035.1 Methylophilaceae bacterium | reverse complement strand
GCAAGGCATGCCACTGGCGACGCTAGAGGAAATTCGCCTACTTTCTAACCTAGAAACCAAACACGATAAATTACTGCAAATTGTATTATTTGGCCAACCCGAGTTAGACGAAAACCTCAACCAAACTAACATTCGCCAACTACGTGAGCGTATTACCCATAGCTTCAACTTAGCGCCGTTGCAAGTGAAAGAAATTGGCGAATATTTAATGTTTAGGCTACGCGCGGCAGGCTATTTTGGCCCACACATGTTTACGGTGCCAGCTGTTAAAAAGTTGGCCAACGCAGCGGACGGCCTAGTGCGGCGAGTGAATATTTTGGCCGATAAAGCCTTACTGGCAGCGTTTGCAGAGAACGTGTACCAAGTGACACCTAAGCATGTGCAAGCGGCCATTGCTGACAGCGAGTTTGGTGTTGAAGCCGCTAAAAAACAAGCAAAAAAAACGCAGTTATTGATGCTGTTAGGCTTGCTAACACTAGGCTTGGTAATGGGTTATGCCGCGAGTATGTGGCTGCAAAAACCTAAATCTGGCCTTGCGCAAGTAACAAAAAAAACCATTGAAAATACAGTTAAAACAAATAACATTAAAACAGATACTCTGCAAGCCAACACCAATGCGGCTTCCAGCCCTGCTGCTACTGCCTCGGCAAATACTACGCAAATAAATCAAGATATTTTAAGCAAGCGCTTGGCTGCAACTAGCACCTGGTTGGCTGGCCAAAACCCTAGTACGGTCACCATTCAATTAATGGGTGCAAGTAGCGATGCGCAGCTAAAAACCGATTTAGAAACACTGAGCCAGCAAGTGGAGTTGGATAATATTTACGTGTTTCGCACCCAGGTCAATAATTTGCCGTTTTTAACCGTGTTATATGGCAGCTTTGCCAGCCGTGTTGATGCCGTGCAAGCACTTAAAAAATTGCCGCTAGCGCTGCAAAAAAACAAACCGCAATTGCGCACCATTGCAGGCGTTTTGCAAGAAACAAAATAAAGTTGCATAAAAGCGAAAACCATACAAATTTACAAGATTTTTCAAGAGCTTAGTATTGCAATTTAATGCAACTTATGCGATAACGATAGGTGTATTAAAACCTTAGGGGCAAGCAGCTCGTGCAAAACAATAAGATTAATCTTAAATGGGGTAATTATTTTACTGCTAAATGCAATTTACTTTTAATTGCTTTGGTGATTACTTTTACATTTTCGGCATGTTCGCACCAGACTAAAGTAAAGCCATCTGCAGGTCATATTGATGGTAATGC
The DNA here is from genome assembly GCA_031429035.1 of Methylophilaceae bacterium. Lineage (GTDB taxonomy): Bacteria > Pseudomonadota > Gammaproteobacteria > Burkholderiales > Methylophilaceae > Methylotenera_A. The sequence continues at coordinate 8,677 of JANOYU010000056.1, read as the reverse complement.
CAGCGCCGCAACACAAAATACCCCGCAAAATACTAACATCGCCCCTATACCAAAATTGGTGCGTAGCGCGCCAATATTACCGCCGCCCAAAGCAGTTAGCAAAGCACAAACTTACAGCGTAGTGGTGAATGAAGTGCCTGTAAAAGAAATTTTGTTTGCGCTTGCGCGCGAAAGCAAAATGAATATTGATATTCACCCCAGCATTAAAGGCCGCGCGACTTTGAATGCGGTCGATCAAACCTTACCAGCTATTTTAGAGCGGCTAGCTAGACAAGTCGATTTAACCTACAAAATGGAAGGCAATGTGTTGTACATTGCGCCAGATGCGCCAGTGTTACGCATTTACAAAGTGGACTATGTGAATATGAACCGCGACACCAAAGGATTTATTGGTGCGGCAGCGGAGATTTCTAGCACTGGGCAAAGTGCTAGCACGGGTGAGGGCGGCAGCAGTTCTAGCAGTAGCACATCGGGTAATGGCGCTAATAATAGCTCGCGAACCTCGGTTGATAGCAGCTCTAAAAACCATTTATGGGAATCGCTGATTCAGAATGTGAAAGATTTATTGGCCGAAACCGATAAAGAAGTGATTGTGTCGCGCATAGGTACCGAGGCTGATGTGAGTGAAAGTGAAACTAGAAATACCAAAACCAATAATGGAACGACAATTACCATAAACAGCGATACAGAACGTACTAGAGCCGCAACAGAAGCACGCGAAAAAGCTAAATCAGAATATAAAACATTATTAGCCGCCAACGTCATTGCCAACCCAGAAACTGGCGTGATTAGTGTGCGTGCCACCAACAAACAGCACGAAAAAGTGCAAGAATTTATTGACCGTGTGATGGGCAGCGCGCGTCGCCAAGTATTGATTGAGGCAACAATTGTCGAAGTGCGTTTGAATGACAGCTTTCAAGCAGGCATTGATTGGAGCCGCCTAAATAACGGGCCTACTAACAGCGGCTTTGTGTTCGGTCAAACGCTTGGTTCTAAAGGCGTCAACTTTAATACCACCACTGGCGCTTTTACTGCGGGTGAAAATAATGCGCTTGGCTTGGCGCCCACTGCTGGCTTTGTAGCGGGCTATTTAAACCCGCTTAGCCGCATTGGTAATATTGCCGCCTCTATTACTTTGCTTAAACAATTTGGCGATACCAAAGTATTATCCAGCCCAAAATTAATGGTGTTAAACAACCAAACGGCGGTGCTAAAAGTGGTAGATAACTTGGTGTATTTCACCGTGCAAGCGCAACAATCGCAGGCGGCAGTGGGCGGCGGCGTACTTTCAACTATTACCACCACACCCAATACGGTGCCTGTGGGTGTGGTGATGAGCGTGACGCCGCAAATAAATGATACAGGCAAAGTGAATGTGAATGTACGCCCTACTATATCGCGCGTGCTCAGTTTTGTGCGCGACCCCAACCCGCAATTGCTAGCGATTCCAAGTCAAATTCCACAAATTCAGGTGCGCGAAATGGAATCGATATTGCAAGTAGATAGTGGCAATACGGCAGTATTGGGCGGATTGATGCAAGATGAAATTCAACGTAATACTGACAAAGTGCCAGGCTTATCTGACGTACCAGGTGTGGGTAAAATATTTACTGGTAAAAACGATGCCACGCAAAAAACTGAGCTGGTGATTTTTTTGCGCCCTACTGTGATTCCCAATGCCAGCTTAGAAAGCGACGAACTACAAAGCTACAAACAATACCTGCCAGCGCAACAATTACAAAATGTGCTAGAAGATACGCAGTAATTGGAGCTTAGTAACGATGAGCCTGCTAATTAAAGCATTGAATAAAGCTGAGGAAGCGCAAGCTGAGCAGGCTAAAAGCGCGCAAAAAGTTCTAGGTCAGCCCAACCCAGAGCAGCCCAAACTAGAGCAGCCCAAAGTTAAAAGCAACGCAGCAAAAAATAACCCTGCTGATAGCCATTTAAACCCAGCAGTTGAGCTCTCGCTTAGCCCCACAAATACCGCTGCGGCTGAACCCAAGCAAACACTATCAAGCAACTCTACTCATAACAAATCTGCTCCTGACAAATCTGCTCCTGACAAATCTGCTCTTGGCAAAATAGCGCCAAATATCGAGTCGCTAAGCACTGCCAGTGTGTCAGCCAAAAATGCAGCCAATGTGTTTACCGCAAAACGCATTGAACCCAACAGTGTAAACACGCGTTTGGCTTTAATTGCAGGTGCGGGGCTCATTGCTTTGCTGGGCATGGGCCTCTATTATTATCAATTTGTTGATGTTACGCCCGAGCCAACCATAGCCACCATGCCGCATGTGCAGCCACCATTCTCGCCATCTCCCGCGCCAGCGCAAATACCTGCCGAGCTTACGCCTACGCAAACGACCGACCAAGTTACAGCCACCCCGCAAGCACAACCCGATAAAGTTGCCACGCCCTCCGAGGCCGCAGCAGCAAGCGCGCCAACGGTTTTAGCTGCTAATGAAAACGACCCGCTTGCCGAAACCAAACCTGCAAACAATAAAAAAAGTAAACAAACGACTGTAGCCGCAGATGGCGACAACTTAGATGCGGCTATTGGTAACGATGTAGAAGAGACCGTATTGCCTGAAAATAACACGGATGACGATACAAGCAGCTTGCAGGCTTCTTTCTCAGCCAATAAACCAAACAACAAATCTAGCAAAAAACCACGTAAATCTAAAAATAATGCACCAATTGCCTCAGATAGCGCTTCTATTCAAGTCAGCAAATCTGTGTCAGAAATGGGCATTAATCCAACCTTGACGAGTGCTTACAATGCTTATAACGCTGGCAATGACGCAGAAGCACAAAAGCTTTACAAACAAGTGTTAAAACGCGATATTCATAATGTTGATGCGTTGCTTGGCTTAGGCGCAATTGCGGCTAGGCAAGGCCGTAGCGCCGATGCGAACAGTTGGTATGGCAAGGTATTAGAAGTCGACCCGCGTAACAGTATTGCGCGTACATCGATGTTAGATAACCAATCGCAAGGCAATGAGCTTAACAATGAGACCAGCCTAAAAAACATGCTGGCGAAGCAGCCAGATGATGTCAATTTACATGTGGCGCTGGGCAACTTATATGCCGAGCAAAACCAATGGCCATCTGCACAACAAGCGTATTTTGATGCTTATAGCTTAAACAAAACCGCCGATAACGCTTATAACTTAGCGATAAGCCTAGACCAAATGGGCAAACCAAAATTGGCGCTGCCTTATTACCAACGTGCTTTAGAGCAAGCGAACGCATCAAGCAATATGGATAAAGCGGCATTAGAAGCGCGCATAGCAGCAATAAAATAAACACAGTAAAACTGTAAAAATAATAATAGATAGAAACTAAATAATGGCAGAGCTTACCTGATGGCAGAACAAAGACGCAAACTACGCTTAGGCGAACTGATGATACAGCAAGGCTTGATTAGCCAAGACCAGCTGCGCATTGCACTTATCGAGCAAGAAACCAACAACATCCCGCTAGGCCGCCAATTGGTGCGTCTTGGCTTTGTGTCAGAAAACATGGTGCGCGACCTAGTTGCCCACACCATAGGCCAAGAAAGTATTGATTTAAGCACTGTGGTGGCCGATGTAGATGCGCTGACTATGGTGCCTGAAGATTTTTCTCGCCGTTACCACTTGTTGCCAGTGGCGTATGAAGATGCCACCAAAACCATGATAGTGGCCATGGCCGACATGTTTAACGTGGTGGCGTTAGATCAGCTGCGCGCCATGCTAGGTGGGCAAATTCAGCTTAAACCCGTATTAGCGGCCGAGGCACAACTAGAAGAACATATTGACCAATTTTATGGCTACGAACTATCTGTAGATGGTATTTTACGCGAGATAGAAACAGGCGAAATTGATTACCAAAGCCTGACTGCCGAAGGCGAAGAATTTACGCAGCCAGTGGTTCGATTAGTTGGCGCGCTTCTAATGGATGCGGTAAAGCGCGGCGCATCAGATATTCACTTTGAGCCAGAATACGCATTTTTGCGTATTCGTTACCGTATCGACGGCGTGTTGCAACAAGTGCGCAGCCTGCATAAAAGTTATTGGCCTGGTGTAGCAGTGCGTTTAAAAGTGATTTCGGGCATGGATATTGCCGAAACGCGCGCCCCGCAAGATGGCCGTTTAAACATGAACTTGTGCGGTCGCCCGATTGATTTTAGGGTATCTTCACTCCCCACTATCCATGGCGTAAATTTTGTGCTGCGGGTGTTAGATCGCGAGCGCTCGATTATTCCGTTAGAGCGCATGGGTTTGCGCAGCAACACCCTAGAGCAGCTTAAAATGATGATGACGCGGCCAGAAGGTATCTTAGTAGTAACAGGCCCCACTGGCAGTGGTAAAACTACGACTCTTTATTCACTTTTGTCTTATAAAAACACCGAATCTGTAAATATTATGACGCTGGAAGATCCAGTGGAATACCCAGTCACGCAAATGCGCCAAACATCGGTGGCCGAGGTGAATAAGGTGGATTTTGCCAATGGTATACGCTCGATTATGCGGCAAGACCCCGATATTATTTTGGTAGGCGAGGTACGCGATGCCGACACCGCCACCATGGCTTTTCGCGCCGCTATGACAGGCCACCAAGTGTTTACCACGCTGCATACTAACTCTGCCTTAGGCGCTTTTCCAAGGTTGACAGATATCGGTATTTCACCCGATATTATGGCGGGCAATATTATAGGCGTGGTGGCGCAGCGCTTGGTACGCGTGCTGTGCCCACATTGTAAAGAGGCAGCTAAACCTAGTGATGAAGAACGTAAAATTTTAGGCGTAAAACGTAACGAGGCCATACAAATTTACAAGCATAAGGGCTGCAAACGCTGCAACCAAACAGGCTACCGCGGCCGTATGGCGATTATGGAGCTGCTACGTATAGATAGCGACATGGATTCATTGATTGCGCGCCGCGCGCACTTTGACGAGCTGCGTAAAATGGCGCTAGAAAAAGGTTTTAGTACGCTAGCCGATGATGGCGTGCGACGTATATTAGAAGGCTACACCAGTATAGAAGAAGTGATGCGCGTGATTGATTTAACTTCACGCATGATGCACTAGGGCAGCCGTGGCAACCTTTAATTACAAGGCGATTGACCAAACTGGCCGTCATGCACAGGGCCAAGTAGATGCGCTTAACGAGGTGGATTTAGAAATTCGCCTTGAGCGCATGGGGCTAGATTTAATTACCTTTAAATCGACCGAAAAATCTAAAAAAATATTCTCGCAAAATAAGGTAAGCAATCGTGATCTTGTCATGTTTTGCTTTCAGCTAGAACAGCTCACTACATCGGGTGTACCTATTTTAGAGGGCTTAAATGATTTGCGCGAAAGTAATAGCAATCCCTATTTTCAAAAAGTATTAGGTGCTATTGCAGGCGAAGTAGAAGGCGGCAAAATGCTCAGCCAAGCATTGGCCGAGCACCCTGATGTGTTTGATGAAGTATTTGTAAACTTAGTGGCTGCTGGCGAGCAAACAGGCCAACTGCCAGCTGTATTTAACAATTTAAGCAACACCATTAAATGGCAAGATGAACTGACTAGCCAAACTAAACGTTTGCTGGCTTACCCACTTTTTGTGTTTGTGGTGGTGATGGCAGCGGTGACTTTTCTAATGATTTATTTAGTACCCGAAATGGTGAAGTTTTTAAATAGCCTTGGCCAAGCGCTACCACTCAATACGCGGATTTTAATTTTTATCTCTAATATATTTGTAAAATATTGGTGGCTGATTATTGCCATTCCGATTGTAGCTGTGACTGGCGTTATGGCTTATGTGCGGCAAAGCCCAGAGGCGCACTATCAACTGGATTACATAAAACTTAAATTGCCATTAACAGGTGAAATTTTACAAAAAATCATCATGGCACGTTTTGCGCGCTATTTTGCGCTGATGTATCAAACAGGCATTCCAGTGTTAGATGCCATAAAAACCTGCGAAAAAATTGTTGGCAACCGCGTAGTGGCCGATGCTTTAAGCCGTGCCCATGCACAAATTAACGCGGGCGATAGCATGAGTGAAAGCTTTCATAATGCAGGCTTGTTTCCGCCGCTGGTGGTACGCATGATTAAAGTGGGCGAGAATACAGGTGCGCTAGATAAATCGTTGCTTAACGTGAGTTATTTTTACGACAGAGATGTTAACGAACTGATGCAAAAAATGCTTAAATTATTGGAGCCCGCGCTAACAGTGGTATTAGGTTTAATATTGGCGTTTATTATGATGTCGGTACTGGGCCCTGTTTATGACTCGTTTGGCAAGATGAAATTATAAATTTAACTTAATATGTTTAATAACCCCAAAAAACTTATTTTATGTGCCACCAGTAGCAGCCTAACTGTGGGATATTGGAACGGCACAAAACTGCAAACATATGCGGCGTTTAAAAATGTAAGCGAAGACCACACCCGCTTTAATGAGTATTTAGCGCAATATACTGATATTAACATTTACTTAATTGTAGACGCTGTTGAAGAAGATTACCGACTAGAAAGCCTGCCACACACCACCGGCGGCGCGCGGCGCGAAATTATTGATCGCAAGCTGAATCAATTTAATCGCAGCAACCAGTATCGAGCTGCGCATTTTATTAATCGCGCAACTGATAAACGCAAAGACGATAACTTTTTATTTGTGGCCTTAAGCCAGGCCGAGTTTTTGCAAGGCTGGCTAGACGCGATTCAGGCCAACCATGCGCCGCTAGTGGGAGTGTATTTATTGCCCATGCTAAGCCAAGTGATTGTGCGCCAAATGAAACTAATGGCGCCACATATTTTGCTGTGCGAGCGTTTATCATCTGGCTTACGCCAAACTTATTTGCATAATGGCCGCCTGCGTATGAGCCGCTTGGTGCCAATGGCAGATGTAAAACCAAACCAAATGGCTTATTTTTACTTAGTAGAAATAGATAAAACACGCATGTATTTAATGAGCCAGCGCTTAATTGCGGGCGAAACACCCCTGCAAATGGTGCTGCCCGCAGTAGATGGCACGCATGATGAAATTGCCAAAAGTATTAGCCAAGATCAAGGCTTAGAATGCAAAGCGGTAGATATTTTGGCTTATGCCAAAAATATAAACATTGCGCCAGATTTAGTAAAATCACACCCAGAATTTTTGCACATGCAACTGTTAGCAAACGGCCATGTGCCTGATAACTTAGCACCTGTAAATTTAAGCAAAATTCACAACTTAAATAATGTGCGTCGCAAAATTAATATTGCCACCGCCTGCATTGCCACTTTGGGGGTTGTTTTAGCCACCTATTATGCCTGGCAAGGCAACAGCCAAAAAAATCAGTTGCGCACAATTGCCGCGCAAACGCAGCAACAGCAGCAGCAATATGAACAAGTGGCGCAAAACTACCCCAGCGCACCCATTGCCAGTACCGAGCTTAAAATTGCGGTAGAACTAGCGCTAACCATACAAAAAAATCAGCAAACACCGCGCCAATTGATGCAAGTATTAAGCCTAGCGTTTGAGGCATCTCCCGAAATTAGTTTAAACAGAATGCGCTGGCTGCAAACGGCTGATGGCGCGATTAAAGATGAAAATGACAGCGCCAATACGCAAAATCAGGCGCTAACGGTAAACAACGACCCAACAAAACTAATGCAAGTAGGCTTTGTCAATGGCGAAATTAAAGGCTTTACGGGGGATTACCGCAAAGCGCTAAACAGCGTTAATCGCTTTGCCAGTAATTTAAGACAAAACGCCTTGGTAGAACAAGTGATTGTGCTGCAAGAACCTGTCAATGTTAGCTCGCTCGCCAATTTGCAAGGTAGCACCACTGACGAAAATGCCAGCACCGAGCTACCACCCGCGCTGTTTAAGCTTAAAATAGTGTTAAAGCCAACAATGATAGAGGCGACAAAATGAGTTTAAGCACACTATGAGTTTAACCCCACAAGATTGGCGTAAATTACGCTTGCCCATAATCGGGCTGGGAGCCGCATTAATACTAGTGGGCTTGCTAGTGAGCTTTGCAGACCAATATCGCACAAAAAATGAAACGGCATTGCAAACCCAGCAAAACCTGTTTAACCAATCACAGCAAAAACTTCAGTCTTCGGGCGTAGAAAAAGAAACCATAGTGCAATATTTGCCCGCCTATAACGATTTGCTGGCAAGCGGCTTTATTGGTGAGGAGCGCCGTATTGAATGGATAGAAATGCTGCGCCAAATTCACGCGCAACATAAACTGTTTAGCATTGATTACAGCATTGGCTTGCAAGAAAATTACAAACCAAGTTTTTTACCTAACTTAGGTAATTTTGTATTGCATCGCTCGGCCATGAGCCTAAAACTAGACATGCTGCACGAGGGCGATTTATTGGCGATTTTAGAAGGCTTGCGCGAGCAAACTACACCATTTATTGTGCGCGATTGCAAAATTCAGCGCCCAATTGGCGCGCTTGTGAACAGTAAAAATGTGGCTGCAAATATGCAAGCAGAGTGCGAAATAGATTGGCTAACACTGCGCGACCCGCAGTTAACAAGCGCAGCAGCAGCGGGGGCATTATGATAAAAGTTTATCTTTTAAGTTTAGTTTTAGCCAGTCAATTGGCATCTGCTGCCGAGCCAATTGGCCGCCTATTTACCTCGCCCACAGAGCGCAGCAATTTAGATTATTTACGCCAAACCAAGAAAAAATTAATCGCACCAG
>JANOYU010000055.1:0-18270 GCA_031429035.1 Methylophilaceae bacterium | reverse complement strand
CATGCGGCTCTCGGGCAACCTCAATCGAAGCCTGCTGCTTTGTTGCATGCAATTGAGCCAAATGTAGATGCCAGACTACTCAATGAAATTAAGCGCGAGCTACATTTGTTAGATGAAAGTTTAGACTTTGCGCTTGAATTTGAGGGTGCGCGTACCCAACTAATAGAGTTGGCGCAGCACAAGCAAGATGGCGGAATTTTGGATGCACTTAAAGAAAAACCTTTGAGCACGCTGACACCAGAAGAGCGCGATATGCTGAAAAACTTAACCGCCAAAAAAACTTAAGCTGCGCAATTTGTACAAATACGCAAAACTTGTTATTAAACAAGCGCTTTGTTTAAGTTTTAGCTGTCATAAGCTTAAAATTTAAGCGCTTTTAAGGTATAATCCGCGGTTATTTATAATTGTGATTAACACTACAATTGCAATAAATACAACAATTGCAATATCTACGCTAACTTGGTGTTATTACAAAATATTTAGCGTTATTACAGAATAGGATCGGGCATGGCCAGACCAAAATCAGATAAAACCTTAGAAAAAGAACGCTTAAAGCTAGAGCATGAAGCGTCGCTAGACCCTGCAGCCGTTGCGATGGATGCCGAAGCGCGTCGATCACGCTTAAAAACCCTGATTATTTTGGGTAAAGAGCGTGGCTATTTAACCTACGCCGAAATTAATGACCATTTGCCAGATGATGTACAAAACTCTGAGCAAATTGACGGCATTATCGGCATGATTAACGACATGGGTATTCAGGTGTACGAAGAAGCGCCCGATGCCGAAGTGTTGTTGATGTCTGACGCGCCAGCGCCGGTGACCGATGAAGATGCAGTGGAGGAAGCTGAAGCGGCGTTAGCCACGGTAGATTCTGATTTTGGCCGCACCACCGACCCTGTGCGTATGTATATGCGTGAAATGGGTACGGTAGATTTGCTGACGCGCGAAAGCGAAATTGAAATTGCGCGCCGCATTGAAGATGGCTTAAAACATATGGTGCAAGCCATTGCTGCTTGCCCAACCACCATTACGCAATTGCTAAAAATGGTAGAGCAAGTTGAAAAAGATGAGATTAGCGTGGACGATTTAGTCGATGGCCTAATTGATAGTGATATTGGCATTGTGGATACCATTGTTGCCGAGGCCAGCGAAGAAGAAGATGTAGATGTGGACGAGGAAGAAGACGAAGATGAAGACGGCGCAAAAGCAGCGGCCATTTCTGCCGAAGCTTTAGCCAAGTTAAAAGATGAAGTGCTAAAACGCTTTGCGGTGATTCGCAAAGCCAATTCTGAAATGAACGCGATTCGCGAAACCACAGGCTCGCAAGATGCAAAATACAAAAAATTGCACGAATCTGTGTTGGAAGAGCTGACTGCATTTAGATTCTCGGCCAAACAAGTAGAAGCGTTGTGCGAACAAGTGCGTATTTTGGTAGAAGAAGTACGCAGCCACGAGCGCAAAGTGATGGATTTTTGTGTGGATAAATCGGGCATGCCACGCACGCATTTTATTAAAAGCTTTCCTAGCAACGAAATTAATTTAACTTGGTTAGATAGTGAGTTGCGCCTAGATAAGCCGTATATTGAGCGTTTATCGCGCTATCGCCACTCGATTATCGACCAACAAGACAGGCTAATTGCGCTTGAAGCTAAAGTTGGCATTCCGATTAAAGAGCTGAAAGAAATCAACAAGCAAATGACCACTGGCGAGGCGCGTGCGCGTCGTGCCAAACGCGAAATGATTGAAGCGAACTTACGTTTAGTGATTTCGATTGCTAAAAAATACACCAATCGTGGCCTGCAATTTTTAGATTTAATTCAAGAAGGCAATATTGGCTTAATGAAAGCGGTGGATAAATTTGAATATCGCCGTGGCTTTAAATTTTCCACCTATGCAACTTGGTGGATTCGCCAAGCCATTACGCGTTCAATCGCAGACCAAGCGCGCACCATTCGTATTCCTGTGCATATGATTGAAACGATTAATAAAATGAATCGTATTTCGCGTCAAATTCTGCAGGAAACAGGTGTAGAGCCAGATCCTGCAACATTGGCCGAGAAAATGGAAATGCCAGAAGATAAGATTCGTAAAATCTTAAAAATTAGCAAAGAACCGATCTCGATGGAAACACCAATTGGCGACGATGAAGACAGTCATTTAGGTGACTTTATTGAAGACAATACCACGCTGGCACCGATGGAAGCGGCGGTTTACGCCAGTTTGCGCGATGCCACCAGCGAAGTATTAGAGTCACTTACTCCACGCGAGGCCAAAGTGCTGCGCATGCGTTTTGGTATTGAGATGAACACTGACCACACGCTAGAAGAAGTCGGCAAGCAGTTTGATGTAACACGTGAGCGCATTCGCCAAATTGAGGCAAAAGCGCTGCGTAAATTGCGCCACCCGACACGCTCTGAGCGGCTTCGTAGCTTTTTAGAAACTGGTCAAGACTAACAGTTATACAATTTATAAAGGTTACGGCCCCCTAGCTCATGCTTGGTTAGAGCAGCGGACTCATAATCCGTTGGTACTGTGTTCGACTCACAGGGGGGCCACCAATTAAAACAAGGGTTTAGATGCATATCTAAGCCCTTGTTTGTTTTTATGGTTAATATGATGGTGACTTGTAAGCCAAAAAGTGACTGCTGCGTTAATGGTTTGTAACAAAATATTACATAGATGATATGATATGCACGCTTAATATGCGGGTTTGCCCCACTTGATTAAGTAAGGGATAAAATGAAAATTGCATTTTTAGAAGATAACGTAGCTTTTGCAGAAAATGTTGTGGCCACGCTCACTGCAGCGGGGCACGAGGTTGTGCATTTTTCTACTGGCCGCGAGTGTTTAAAAGTGGTGGCAAGCAGCCAATTTGATTTATGCTTGTTTGATTGGGAAGTGCCAGATATGAGCGGTACTGAAGTACTTGCCAGCTTAAAATTAAAAGGTAATTACCCGCCTACCATTTTTTTAACAGGTAGAGATGCTGAAGAAGACATTGCACAAGTCATAGAATCTGGTGCAGATGATTATATTGTAAAGCCGCCCAGCCCTAGTGTGTTGGTTGCGCGCGTGAATGCGCTGTATCGCAGAAGTCACCCGAATCAAAATTTAACCCCCAGCGTTAATTATGGCCATTTGGTAGTCGATTTTGCTAAGCGTAAATTTGGGCTAGGTGGCGAACCAGTAAAACTAACTGAAAAAGAAACTGAGTTGGCCTTGTATTTTTTTGGGCAACTAGGCGTGCTGTTATCGCGCGCGCATCTCACAAAAGTAGTATGGGGCACCACGCCAGATATAGACACGCGTACCATTGATGTACATGTCAGTCATTTGCGTAATAAGCTTAAATTATTGCCAGAACACGGTTGGCGCTTGGTTTCGGTGTATCACCATGGCTACCGCCTAGAAAAATTGGATTAGCTTAAAGCTAATCACAATACGATGTGACGACTATGTATCAATCTAACTTTAAAATAGCCAATCATTTGCTTTTTATTATTTGTTTTGCAGCGTATGCGCAAGCATTTGCTGATAACAGCGCTGCACCTTTAAGCCAGCCAGAGTGGCGATATAGCATGCGACCTGGCGATAATCTGATTATTTTTTCGAAACAAAATTTAATTAACCCAGACGATTGGCGCACCTTACAAAAACTGAATCAAGTTAAAAATCCGCATCGTATGCGCACAGGCCAAGTGCTGCGCGTGCCACTGCATTTGGTGAAACAGTTGCCTGCACCTGCAGAGGTAGCCTTAGCATCTGGTCAAGCGGGCATTTTAAAAACAGATAACAGCATATTGCCTGTGACGGCCGGTCAGCAATTGACAGCAGGCGCTATATTAAAAACAGGTGAAAATAGTAAGCTGAATATTAAATTTGCTGATGGATCAATCGTCAGCATGCAGCCAAACTCTACATTAACGCTAGATACGTTAAGTATTTATAGTGGCGGCGGCATGGTAGATACCACTTTACGTTTGCAACAAGGTAAGCTAGAAACCGAGGCGAACCCTAAGCACGTTCAAGGTAATCAAATGAAAATTGTCACGCCCACAGCAGTGGCGGCAGTGCGTGGCACTAAATTTAGAGTTTCTACTACTGAAACAGCGATTACCCAAGAAACGCTAGAAGGCAAAGTAGGCTTGGCCGCAGCGGGTAAAGAGGTGCCTGTAGATAAAGGTTTTGGTAGCTTGTCTGAAGGTGGTGCACCACCCTTACCACCGATTGTGTTGATTCCAGCACCCGCCACAGATAAATTACCGACCCAGTTAGAATCGCTACCAGTATTATTTGCGATGCCGCCGCAAGATGGCGCCGTTGCTTGGCTGGGCAAAGTATCAACTGAGGCGCAATTTAATAGTATTGTTTCAGAAAAGCTGAGCGAAGGCGCAAATTTAAGCTTTAACGATATGCCCGATGGCAAATATTTTTTAAAAGTACGTGCGCGCGATAAATTAGGCTTAGAAGGTTATGATGCCACGCATGAATTTAACCTAAATGCGCGACCTTTTGCACCAAAACCTCATGCGCCTGCACCAGCTGCCGTTGTCAGGGAACCTAATCCAGAGTTGGCTTGGCAAAAAATTGAACTAGCCAATGCTTACTTGCTAGAGTTAGCCCGAGATGCTGATTTTAAAGAGTTGTTAAGTAGCCAGCGCGTTGCAACAAACGCCTATAAAATTGAAAAAAATCTTGAGCCTGGCCAATATTATTGGCGCCTAGCCAGCATAGACGGCACTGATCAGGGGCCATTATCTGCGGCAAACAGTTTTAGCTATAAAGCCAAGCCCAATGCGCCAGATATTAGCCAATTAAAAATGCATGTGCATCAAAATAAAGTTTTTATAAACACCATTGATGCACCCGATGACCTAAGTTATCAAGCGGTTTTGCATAACGAAGTAAACAAGCAAAAAAATGTTTGGCAGGGCAATACCGCTAGCGGCGAGTTTAGCTTTTTACTAAAAGAGTATGGCAAGCAAACACTCTCATTGCGGTTGGTGGATGCTGATGGCGTCACTGGCCCAGAAGCTATTGTTGAGTTTAATGCTGCACCACAATAAGTTTTAATTGGCAGTTTAAAACCTGTGAAAATTTTTAGTATTAACGATTACTTCTCCACAGCACTTATTTTGCTGGTGCTAGTGGTGTTGCTTCAACTAACTGGTGTTTTGTCCCGTGTCGATAACTTGATTTATGACGTTGGGCAAAAGCTAAATCATCAAGCGGCACCTGCAGATGTAGTCATTGTCGCCATTGATGAAAACAGCCTATCTCAACTTGGCCGCTGGCCGTGGCCACGCAATATTCATGCAGATTTAATTCGTCGTTTAAAAGCCGAAGGCGCCTCTGTCATCGGCATCGATATTATATTTTCTGAGCCCGACAATGCCAACAAAGGCGCTGACGAGGACTTAGCACAAGCCATAGCAGAGGCTAAAAACGTGGTACTGCCCGTATTGCTTGAAACCACCCGGGTAAACGGCCAAGTGATTGAAACTTTACCTTTGCCAAATTTGGCCGATAAAGCGGCAGATTTAGGTCGCGTACATGCGGCGCTAGATGAAGATGGTATTGCGCGCAGTATTCATTTGTACGAGGGCGTTGGCGCGCCAGTGTGGCAACATTTTTCGCAAGCCATACTGAATGTTGCCCAACAAAAAGCCTCTAAAAATAAATTCTCATCTGCAAACAATACTGTAAGCAATTCAGATGAAAAATCGATGTTTTTATTAAAACAACAAGATCAGCGCAAAATTAATTTTTTAGGCCCACCTGGGCATTTTTTAACGATTTCTTATGCACAGGTGCTCAATAATCAATTTGAAAAGGGTTTATTCAACCATAAAATTGTATTGGTGGGCGCCACTGCGGCTGGTATGAACGATTTGCTTTCAACGCCTGTATCAGGCTTGGGTTTGCCAATGGCGGGCGTAGAAGTGCATGCTAACGTACTGCAATCGATGCGAGATGATAAGTTAATTCGGCAGGTTTCACCTGTGATTTCAATATTGGTTTTGTTATGTTTAGCCTTACTACCAATGCTTTGGATGCCCAAGCTAGCTGCCTTGGCAAGCTTAGTGGTCACCCTGGTTTATTTTGTTTTTGTAAGCTTTATTGCCACATTGCTGCCCAAAGCGTTTGCAATTTGGTTGCCACCAGCTGCTGCCTTATTGCCTATTTTGTTGGCTTACCCTATTTGGAGTTGGCGAAAATTAGAGCAAGCACGCAAATATTTAGACTATGAATTGACTTATTTAAAGCAAAATTTGATTGATTTGCCCACTGCAAAAAACCTACATAATTTTGACAGCTTTGATGCGCAAATTGAGCAAGTGCGAAATGCCAGTTTACAGCTAAGGTTTTTACAAAATGACCGTAAAGAATTGCTGGCATTTATATCACACGATTTACGCGCACCAATTGCCAATGCTTTACTTATTTTAGATGAAAATAAAGCGCCGCAACCTAGGCTGCAAGCGGCATTAACCCAAGCACACACGCTAGCAGAGGACTTTCTACAAGCCTCGCGTGCTGAAATGATAAACAGCACAACGTTTAAAGAGCTAGATTTTGCTAGCCTAACGCATCAAGCCATTGATGACGCCTATGAATCGGCGCGCAAAAAAAATATTATATTACGACGAGATGTTGTAGACGGAGCGGTATGGTTGCAAGGCAATTTTGGCTTGTTGCAACGCGCAGTGCTTAACTTAATTTTAAACGCAGTTAAATTTGCACCTACAGACAGCGTTGTTACCGTACGACTGTCATTTGCAAATCAACAAGCGGTGATGAGTGTGATTAACGGCGGGCCTGGGATTGCGATTGATGAGCAGTTGTTTTTATTTAAGCGTTTTAGTCGCACTAATAATTCCGCTGCAGGCGGGGCAGGCTTAGGCTTATATTTTGTGCAAACGGTGGCTGAAAAACATCATGGTTATGCCGAGGTGGAAAGCGATATAGGCCAAGATACATGCTTTAGTTTGCGCTTGCCAGTGAGAAGTTACGACCCTAACCAAGCAGAAAGCGCAGATTAAATCACTTAACATTTGTTTACAGCAACGTTTTTTAAAGCCATTTATACTGGCTTCATTATATTAAATAACAAAGCGAGTAGACAATGGATGACTTATGTATAGATGCTTTTTGCGCGTTGTGCGAAGAAGCGGTATTGAACGAATGGATAGACACTAATGAGTATCAATATTGGGTGTTTGAGCGCGGCTTTAAAGCCAAAGATGCAAACATTGCTACCTTTAGTCGATTGTGTGAAGAAGCCGAAAAAAGTGATTTAATTAGCAGTATCGATTGTCAGTACTGGCTGTTTGAGCGGGGGTTTTTAGCTGCAAAAAAGTTGCAAATGCTGAGCAACAGCGTAAGCGAAAAAGCCAAATTGAGCGTGGAAGATTTTTACCAACTTAGTCTGCAATAACTTAAATAAAAAACGTCTTAATAAAAAACAGCTTAATAAAAAACAGCTTAATAAAAAAGCTCGCACCAATTTGATTGGGCGAGCTTTTTGCATTTTGGCAGATGCTCTGCGAGCCAATATCCATGGGGCTTGCAGAGCATCTATTTAGATTAGAAATTATGCGTAATTTGCATACTAAATATATTAACACTTTCCTCGTACTCACCCTTCACTCTGCCTCTGCTAGGGCCTGGCGGCACTGTTACTCTTTGGTCGTCATCAATCTTGGTGTCGCTAATAAATAAATGTGCGTAGCCAATATCCAACTTGGTACTTGGCGTTGCTTGCCATGCAGCACCAAGCGCTAGCCATTTTCTGTCGTTACCAGGAATGCGCACTGTGCGGAACTTTTCACTTATCGCCTCTTCATCATAAGCAATGCCTGTACGCAACGTAATTGCATCGCTGTAGTGATAATTTGCGCCAAGTGAGTAGCGCATGGTATTGCTCCAGTTTTCTGGGGTAACCGCAAGCGTTGAATTGGTGCCGTTGTCGCGCACAATGCGTAACTCATCAAACTGGCTCCAGCGCGTCCAAGTGATATCGCCCATTAAATCCCATTTATCATTTAGGCGGCTAAAAGCACTTACTGAAATATTTTCTGGCAATGAGACTTTAGCTGTAACGTCGGTATTCAAGGTTCTTAGTGGGTTAGCATTGAAGCCAATAAAGTCTGATTTTGCTTCGCCCTCTAATTTTTGATCTACTTTTGATCGGTAAGAAGCGCCAATTCTAGTATCTGCGGTAGCTTGATATATAGCACCTAAGTTAAAGCCAAAGCCCCAATCATCACCTTCAACCTTTGATTTTTGCTCAGCCGCGACAATATTTACTGCGCTGGTAAGCTCTGCCTTTGCATACATGGCAGAAACACCAAAACCTAAAGATAATTGATCGTTAACTTTAAAGGCTAATGCAGGGTTGATGTTGATGGTTTTTAAATCTGATTTAATGCCTTGAAAGCGGCCTAGCCAACCTTTATCGTATTCTGTTTTTAAGCCAAATGGTGCATTGATGCCTAAACCCAGTTTTACGTTATCGTTAATATCCATTTTAAAATACATATTTGGCACAAAAGCTAAATCACCTGCATTGCCGCCTTCGCCGCCTAGCGGCCTTCCAGTTCCAGGCAGAGACCCTTCATTATTAAAATCTGCATTAGGCTTAATTAAATGCAAAGCACCTACCGCCTGCATGCCTTGAATATAGGTGAGGCTGGCAGGGTTAGAAAACATATTACTGGCGTCTTCAGCCACTGCGCTAGCGCCTGCAAACGCATTACCAAGCCCGCTGCCACTCAGCTCGGCCAAACCAAAACCTGCCGCCTGTGTAGTGAGTGGTGTTGTAAAAACAACAAAACTTAAAAATATTTTTTTCATGTCTGTAAAATCCCTTAGGTTTATTTTATTTATTTAAATATTGCTTTATATCAACTACTTATTCTATTTATTTATAGTAGTTTATACAGAATACTTTTTTTACTTATCGTTGCTTATCAATAATTTACCTTAAATAAGTAATATTTCCAAAATTATTTTGTTGAGGACGTAAATTATTAAGCCTATAGTTTTAATCGTAATTACTTATATCACAAACAACTATATCAACATAAAAAAATATAAATAACAGTTATTTAGAAGTAGTTGAATTTTAATTAAGGGGCTTTCTATGAATACAGTTGTAGATTTTCAACTCAATAATAATGCGGCACTTACCCAAGTAAGAACCAAATTTGAACCGGAGTTTGGGGTAATGACTTATTACATGAACCCAGCCCCTAGGCCGTGTTTCAACCAAATATGTATGTCTGAACTGCATCAAAGCCAATCAAGCTTAGAGGCTATGCAGGGTGAGGTGATTGCCAATGGTAAGTTAAACCAAGCTAATTATTTGGTACTGGCTTCTGATGTGCCAGGTATTTTTAATTTGGGTGGCGATTTATCTGTATTTGGCGATTTAATTCGCGCTAAAGCGCGCGACCATTTATTGATTTACGCCAAATTGTGCGTGAATAATGTGTGGACTTTTTACAACATGCAAGCGCCTGTCACTACGATTTCACTCGTGCAAGGGCAGGCCATGGGCGGTGGTTTTGAAGCTGCATTGGCTGCCCACATTATGGTGGCAGAGAAAAGCGCAGTGATGGGCTTGCCAGAGGTGTTGTTCAATTTATTTCCTGGCATGGGCGCTTTAAGCTTTTTGTCTCGCAAAATTGGTATGCAAGCTGCCGAAAAAATGGTTCGCTCTGGCAAAATTTATACGGGCGAAGAGTTGTACCAAATGGGTGTGGTAGATGTATTGGCAGAAGATGGGCAAGGTGAATATGCCATGAACAATTGGATTAAAAAGAACCATCGATCACTCAATTCGTTGCAAGCGATTAATCGCGCTAAGCAACGCGTTAATCCATTAACATTGCAAGAGTTGTACGATATTACGGAAATTTGGGTAGATGCAGCACTGCGTTTAGATGAGCGTAACTTAAAAGTAATGGAGCGATTAGTGCGCGCGCAAAACAGCAAAGTTGTGGCTGATGTGACGCCTATTGCAGCACGCCAAACCGCTTAAGTTTGTTGCTAGCGTATTTAATATTAGGCGCCTTTATTACTAGAAGCACTAGATAGTTGGCGCTGCTTTTGTGGTTGAGCTAAATAATCTTCAACAGCTAGGGTGAGTTTAGAAAAATCGCTATTTAAATTGGCTAGCAATGCCAATGTTTGGCTAGTACTTAATTTTGCATTTAACTTACCTATGGTTTCTGTGGTTGCAGCAAGCTGAATAGCGCCTACGCTTAAGCTATTGCCTTTAAGCGCGTGGCAGTAATCGTAAAGCTCGCCATGCAATTTTTGTTTGGCTGCCGTTTCTATTTTATAGATAAGCTTGACGGAATCTGCCAAATAGTTTCTGAGTAAACGATGCATAAATAGCTCGTCATTTGCGCCCACTTTTTCAAGCTCGGTTAATGTGGCAATATCTAAATGTGCTTCATCAGCCACAATTTCAATCACTTCCGCGTGTTGATAAAGTGCTTTGTTCATCCAAGATTCTGCAGTATTGGGCGCCAATTTTAGTATACGTTCGATGGTGCTAAACAATGTGGCGGCATCAATCGGCTTGGTTAAAAATGCATCAAAGCCAGCTTCGGTCGCGGCTTCTCTCGCGCTGATTGTTGCATCGGCAGTAAATAAAATAAAGCGTGTTGCCGTATCGATAGGCTGGGTAAACCGATACAGTTTTAAAGCATCAATTCCGCTCATGCCTGCCATATTTAAATCGGTAATTACTAAATCGAATTTTTTCTGCTCCAGCGCATCCAGCATCTCGTCGGCGTTAGCCACAACCTCTACTTGATGCCCGGGTAAAGTGAGCAGGCGGGTAATGATTTTTTGGTTGGTGCTTTCATCTTCGCACACTAAAATATTAAGTGCTTGCGATGTTTGCCATGCATTTACCACTTGCTGTGGTTGTTCAGCATGCAATGTAGTTAAGTCTGGTTGATTGTAATTGGCAATCACTTTTTCTAGCGTCAGCTCAAACCAAAAGCGGCTGCCAACATTTTCGGTACTTTGAAAGCTCAGCACGCCACCCATTTCTTCTATCATATGCTTGGCAATTGTTAGGCCCAAACCGCTACCACCAAATTTTCTAGTTGTGGATGAATCTGCTTGAGTAAAGCTTTCAAAAATTTTGTGCTGCTTATCTGCAGGTATGCCAACGCCTGTATCGGCTACTTCAAAGCGTAAGGTAGATTTTTCAGCGTTATCTTGTAGCAGTGTGGCTGATATAGTGACGCTACCTAGTTGCGTAAATTTAATCGCGTTGCCCAACAAATTAGCAAGCACTTGGCGTATGACAAAAGCATCGCCTTTTAGCGTGCCTAAGCTATTAGATACGCTAGCGCCCAGTTGAATGCCCTTGCTGCTGGCTTGCGAGCGGAATATTTCTAGTGAATCTTGCACCGCTTCTTCCGCTGAGAACGCTACGTTTTCAATGGTAAATTTACGTTCTTCAATTTTGGTAAAATCGAGTACATTATTTAAAAGCGATAGCAATAACTTAGATGAGCTTTCAAGCGTATTAAGCAAATCTTTTTGGTCAGCATTTAATGGAGTGCTTTTAAATAGCGTGCCAATACCAATAATGCCGTTTAGCGGGGTGCGAATCTCGTGGCTCATATTTGCCACAAATTGGGTTTTGGCTAGGCTTGCTTTTGCTGCGCGCTGGCTTGCTTCTTCCGCTTTTAGCTTGGCCTCGTTTAAACGTGATATTAACTTTGCTACATATAATGGCAAAACTATTAGCATTACTAACATGCTATAGCCCACAGTGGCATGTGCCTGCCAATATGGGCTTAGCTGAATCGTAATAAAAAAGCCAACAATACTTAAAATTTGCGAATGATATAAATAGTTGTTACCAAAGCGAAAGCCATTGCCAAACGTAACCCACAAATAAACCCCAAACAGCACTACGCCTATGTCTGATGTGAGTGACATAAATAATGTAGTACCAACAATATCTAGCCAAGCACCTGCCAGCCTGCGCACAACAGGTTTACCTTTTTTATAGAGAATAGAAAAGTAAATAACACTGGCTAAGATTAAAAAAGTACCAAGATAAGCAAAGCCAGCATCTATGCCATGTGCTTTAACAGGGTTTGTAAATAAATTAAATGCGACATAAATAAAAAATAGGCCAGCAATTAATAAACGCAAGCCAGCTTGCTCTAGCTCTAGCTGGTCACATTGTGATGCTATTATTTGAAACCAATTTTTTATTTTTTTAAACATATGCATTTAGTTAATCAAGCCTAAACCATAATAAATATTGCTTTGATCAAGCAAATTTTTGGCAATTTTTGCCAATTGCTGTGTTTGCACAGGTTTGGTTAAACAAGCTGATGCGCCAGCAGCTATCAGCTCTTGGTGCGTGGTTTGATCTTTCAACACTGTTACCACCACAATATTATGGGTGAGTACATTTTCGGCATTTTTAAGTGCTTGTACAAATTGCATGCCGTTCATTTGGTGCATGCGAAAATCAGTAATAATTAAATCGACTTGTTTATTTTTTAACCAAGCCAAAGCCGCACTTGGGTCTGTCATTGTTACAATATTTAAATCCATACTGAGCGATTTAATAATGGCGGCATGAATATTAAGCACCGTAGGCTGATCGTCTATCAACAGCACGGTTTGCTTAAATTTTGGCGCACTACGAATATGGCTCACTTTAGATAAACTATTTGGCATGGTGTTTAGTGTATGCCCGTGACGTGTTCATCATGAATTTTTACTAACAATTCGCGCATCGATAACATGGCATCGACTAAATCGGGGTCAAAATGTTTGCCGCTTTCGTTGCGCACATATTCAAGCGCTTTATCAATACTCCAAGCTTCTTTATAAGGCCGCACACTGGTTAGCGCATCAAATACATCGGCAATCGCCACAATACGGGCAGATAAAGGAATATCTGTACCTTTGAGCGAATAAGGGTAACCTGAACCATCAAACTTTTCGTGATGTGCCAGCGCAATCTCACAGCCTTTTTGTAGATATTTTGACGGGCTGCCTTGTAATATTTCAAAGCCAATCAGCGGATGTTTGCGCATTTGCTTTAGCTCCACATCATCTAGTGCGCCATTTTTAAGCAAAATACTATCGGCAATGCCAATTTTGCCAATATCGTGCAAAGGCGCTGCCAGCTCGATAATCTCTACTTCTTCATCGCTTAAGCCAATTCTTTCTGCCAGTGCGCGGCTATAAAGTGACATGCGTTGTAAATGCATGGCAGTGTCGTAATCTTTGTGCTCTCCAGCGCGCGCAAGGCGCATTAAGGTTTCTTTTTCGCGCGATTTAATCTCGGCTGTCGCCGCATTGACTAAGTTTTGCAGTAAATGGCTTTTATTTTGCAGCGCAATATGCTGCTGGTGCATGGTAAGCAAGTTTTTGCTGCGTGCGGTACATTCGTGCACATCGACAGGTTTGCTAATAAAATCGGTCACTCCCGCATCTAGCGCAGCGTAGCGTGTTTCGGCATCTTTTCTGATGGTAATCATCATCACTGGTACTGCCTCGTAGCTGGGTAAGGTTTTAAGCAGGCGTACAAAATCCACCCCATTCATTTCAGGCATTAAATAATCAATAAATACCAAATCGGCGGTATGTTGGGTAGCCCATTCTATCGCTTCTTCTGGGTTACTTTTTTCAACAACTTTAATATTGGGGTTAATGCTTTTAATAACTTGGGTAATAATGGCGCGACTGGTGAATTGGTCATCCACATTCAGCACGCAGCAATCATCAAATAGTTGCACATTCGTCATTCAGTTTCCCTTAAGTGTAAGCGTAATGCGGCTTACCATTGTTATTTGTATAAAATATAAGCAATTTTTAAGCCACACTACCAATAAATTGGCGAGATAAAAAATAAGCGTTAACAAATTAAAAATAATGATTAAAATCAATGGCTAATTAATTTAATATTATCTTTAAACAGAAAATACGTATTTTTTAGTTGAACGTTTTTGTTGTTTATGTTGAAACTCGTGGTCGAGTTTCGTCAACTAAGTACATTATTCTGACATATTTAGTAACAAAAACTAATAACTATTTTTTGGTGAAGTGCAGTCCGTAGGCTTTAAATCAAAAGCAATGCAGATGCGTGATTCATTGGCTTGAAAAGGAATGGTTCGGTGAAATAACGAGGATGGAAACAGCACAATATCGCCCACACTGGGCATAATGTGCGCAATGGGAAAATCCGCAGCGGTTTTTGGCGCTAAAATTGGGTAATCATCGCCGTGTGTGCCGTATTCAAAAGCACCTTCAAGGCCATTTTTTGGAGGCATGGCTAAATATACTGCACCGCTTACCCAGCCAATTTCGTGAATATGCGCGCTTAAGTGGCCACCTTGTTGCATTTTTACATACCAGCTGCTGGTAAATTCTAATTCATCAGGAAAGCTTTGAATGAGCGCGCAATCTGCATGTGCAAATTTATGTTTGTAGTTTAAAAACGCTTGTTTAATTAACTCGGCCAATTGCCTAAAGGACGCTTCTGGCCGCTTAAACAAATTACCTGCGGATTGTTGTCCATTGATCAGCCGGCCTTGTTTGCGTTCTGCAATATCTGCCGTATTAATATCATTCAGCAAGTCTTTAAATAATGCGCTATCGGCAGCTAGTATTTTATTTTGGTAAACAAAATCCAGCGCATTTTTGCAAAAGTTGTACGGGTCGGGTGTTTTTGTATTAATACTAAAGTGCGTACTTAGCGTGGCAATAAAAGGCGAGAGATTAGGCATGCCGCCAGCAAGCGCGTCCCTATTGGCTTTGAAGGCATCGAACTTTTCGGCTTTATACAAGCAATAAAGCTTGCGTGCTTGCCAATCATCTAATTGCGAGCGCTCAAAATAAGTAATGGCCTCTTCATATTTTTTGGCTAAATATAAAAATTCGGCCATATTGTAATTGGCATTTTGGTGGCTGGGGTTAAGCGCCAACGCTGCTTGGTAGCTTTTTATTGCAGCTGGCATATCACCTTGGTCGCGCAAGGTTTCACCCAAATTATTGTGCGCATCGGTGTAATTGGGGAACAGCTGAATGGCTTTTTTGTAAGCGTTAACCGCCGCTGGCAAATCGCCTTTATCACGCAACACAGTGCCTAAATTAAAGTGGCCACGCGCGTCAGTTGGGTTTATTTTTAAACCAGCTTGATAGCTGCTGATGGCGGCATCTAACTTGCCTTGACGTTGCAAAATGGTGCCTAAATTGCCATGCGCCTCAAAAAAATTGGCTTGGTGCTTAATGGCTTGCTGATAGTGGTTTGCCGCTTCATCTAGCCGATTTAGCTGGGTAAGCGCAATGGCGCAGTTGAAAAATAAATCGGCATTAGCTTGCAAATTAATGGCATTTTGGTAGCTGGTCACCGCTTCGGCATATTTTTGTTGGCCGTCTAAACTTAAACTAAGTACATGGTGCAAAATAAAAGCGTTTGCATGCTGTGCAATCAAGCTTTTTGCTTGCGTTTCTGCTTGGGCAAGCTGGCCATTATTGAGCGCGTTAATTAGCGTTTGAACCGCTTGCGGGCTGGGTTGGGAGTTATTTGCCATATTCAATTATTAGCTAAAGTTAGTTTGCAGTCTGCCAGCCATGTGTTTTAACAGCTGCATGGCTATTTTAGGGTCATCGGCTAGCATGGTGTCAATATTTTCGGCATAAATCATAATAATACGCGCCTCATCCGATGCCACAATTGCATCAGATGTCGTTGGCTGTTTGGTGATCATGGCCAGTTCGCCAAAATAATCGCCCGCATTCAAGGTACGTACAATATTGCCGTTATTACTTAAATTGACATGACCATCGGCCAAATAGTAAAGATTACGCTCAGTATTGCCGCGCTCAAAAATATATTCATTTTGTTTTAGCACCAAACCATAGCGCGTCATTAATGCCTCAATGTAGTTGTCTTTGTTAGGGGCATCGTCAAATAAGCCTTTTAGTAATAGCACATCTTTTTTACGCAAGGTGCTAATCAGCTCGGTGCCCAATAAAAATACTGCAAAATTTAAATACAGCCAAGTAATGGATACAAACATGGTTTTCATGCTGCCAAATACCGCGCCGTAGTCTTTGTTAAAGGCTAAAAATAGCCCAAATGCTGGCCGCATTGCCAGCCACAATATGGCGGTTAAAGCCGCGCCTAATAATAAATG
Source organism: Methylophilaceae bacterium (assembly GCA_031429035.1). Taxonomy (GTDB): domain Bacteria; phylum Pseudomonadota; class Gammaproteobacteria; order Burkholderiales; family Methylophilaceae; genus Methylotenera_A. The sequence goes on along the minus strand of JANOYU010000055.1, from coordinate 2,071 downwards.
TACAAAAGCGACGCGCATGGGAAAAGACACTTTGTAAAAAATGGCGATTAATAGCGTCGTCACTAACAATGTACCAAATGCGCCAATAATATTGAGTTGTGATGCAGAAAAATGAATCGCAATAAAGCGAATGGATTTTTCGATAATAAAACCAGCCGAAGTAAACAAAAAGAACAGCAACAAAATGCCCAGCACCGAAATCACATCTTTAAATTTGCGTTTAAAAAATGACGGCGCTTCAATTTTTGTGGCAATGGTATAAAAGGCAGAACGCATAGCGCTGGCAAGCGGCGTAATTGTCCACAACAATACAAACAAACCCAGCGCGCCCCACGCAGCTTTGGTTTGGGTGGCGCTGTAGACTTCTGTCATGATTTTACTGCTAAATTCGGGCACTAAATTACCCGTTAAAATGGCCAGTTTTACAATGGCATAATCAGATGAAAATACCAAATGGCTTAATAGAAAGAAAATTAACAACATTAGAGGAATTAGCGCGAATAATGCATAAAATGACAGCGATGCCGACATGCCAAACACATTGTGGCGTAAACAGCCTGCAATGGTTTCGCGCAGCACAAACAATGGTGTAGCGTATTCTTGCTTGGCATAGGCATTAATCGATTTACTTAAAGCGGGGTGCTGCCTTAAGCTTTTCAATTTGTCTACTTTTTCTGGATTAATTAAAGTCACCGCTATTTTTTCACCACTATTTTTAAAGTCTATTTTTGAAAGTTAAGTTTAAATAATTAGCTTAGTGTTTTGTAGTTGTCAGTGGCGGCAACTAAGGCACTGACAATACCCGTTTCCATCGCAGAATGCCCCGCATCGGCCACCATAATAAATTTTGCATGTGGCATGGCGCGAGATAGCTCCCAAGCACTAATTGGCGGGCAAACCATGTCGTAGCGACCTTGCACAATAGTAGTGGCAACATGTGCTAACTTTTGTGCCGCTTCGCCCAACATATCGCGCAACCCCACAAAACATAAGTGCTTAATGTAATGTATTTGCACGCGCGCTCTGGCTAATTCAACTTCGCCATTGGTTTTTTCGGCCGCCGTACTACTAGCAGGCTCTCGCGGCAAAAGCGACATCATACTGCTTTCATAGGCGTTCCAAGCAATGGCGGCTGGAATGCTAACACTTGCATCATCAGCAAACACCAAACTTTCAAACGCCTCTAACACATGTGCACGCTGATGCGTTGGTAAGTATTCACATAAAGTGTGAAAAGGCTGCGGGTGAAAGTTTTTTACGCCACCTAAAAACCAATTAATTTCAGATGGGCGACTCAAAAATATGCCACGTAGCGTAAGTGAAATGACTTGCTTAGTATGCTTAAGCGCATAGGCGAGGGCTAAGGTGCTGCCCCAGGAGCCGCCAAATACGTGCCATCTAGCGATGCCTAAATGATGTCGTATACTTTCAATATCAACTATTAAGTCATTCGTCGTATTGTCCGTCACCTCACCTTGCGGCGTGCTGCGGCCACAACCGCGCTGATCCATCAGAATAATACGGTAATGTGCGGGGTCAAAAAATCTTCGTTGCATTGGGTTGCAGCCACTACCTGGGCCGCCATGTAAAAAAATCACTGGCACGCCGTTTTTATTGCCACATTCTTCGAAGTAAATATTGTGAATTGCAGAAACTTTTAACATTTCATCGCGATATTGCGTACATTCAGGGTATAAATTTTTTACAACTTGTGACATTTAAAAGTTAGCTTTCTAATTGATTTTATTGACTATTTTTAAGCATAAGGAAGTACGCTAAAAAATATTTAAAAAATAATGGAACATTTGTTAATAAATTGTAACTAAAGTGTTGCAATTTAAAATTACTTGTTTTATATTGCTTACCTCACATGAAAATGTGAAACGAAGTATTCTTAAATTTGTAACAAAAATTATAGCCGAATACGCTCTAATATATATGACAAAATTCAAGGGTGCTTTAAATAAACCCTTAGTAACATAACTTTGGAGATAAACAATGAAATTCAACACAATCAAGCTAGCTCTAGGCTTAGTTGCAGGCGCTACATTGGCAATGCCAATGGTTGCAT
>JANOYU010000054.1:0-35829 GCA_031429035.1 Methylophilaceae bacterium | reverse complement strand
CCTGCGGATAACGCTGCTCGGGAATATACAACGGGCCTTTGGTACCGCAACCAACCAACGCTAAATAAGCAATAAAAGCCAACAAAATGGGCACAGGTTTAAACACAGTTTTTGGTGTGGTTTTTTTCATATGCATCTCGCAAAAAATTTAACCACTATTTTAGCATTGAATGCTTGCGATGCAGAATTCACAAATTTTAACCGCTTATTCTGCCAAATAACCCGATTATCGGATACTACTAGACAAGCAAATAAGGAGTTGGGCAAAATGCATGTAATTGTAAAAGGAATACAAACATGCAAAAAGTTATAGCAATACAAAAAGGTTTTACGCTGATTGAAATAATGATTGTCGTGGCCATTATTGGTATTTTGGCGGCGATTGCTGTGCCTGGTTATTCGGATTACGTGCGTCGCGGTAAAGCGGCAGAAGCAACAGCCAACCTTGCTGATCAAAAAATACGTATGGAGCAGCATTTGCAAGACGCGCGTGCATACGATTGTGCGTTTAGTGTGTCAGCCTCACAGCAACAAAAGTACTTTACGTATGCGTGCAACTTGCCATCTACAGGCGGCTTTTTGCTAACTGCAACAGGCAAAGCAGCACAAGACATGAGTAACTACATATATACAATAAACCATGTAGGAGCTAAAACATCTACAGTTAAAGGTGTTAGTAAACTTTGTTGGGCCTCTTCTACAAGTTCAAGCTGTTAAGTATGAATACAAATCAGATCAAAGGGTTTACGCTTATCGAGCTGATGATTGTTGTAGCAATCATTGCTATTGTGGCTAGTATTGCGTTACCTAGCTATAAAAATTATATTGAAAATTCTCGAATCCGTAATGCTGCCGAGTCTATTCAAAACGGTTTGCAAAAAGCACGTGCTGAGGCGGTGTTAAAAAATGCACCAGTAATTTTTACATTAGGTAGCAATACAGCATGGGCAGTTGGTTGTGTAACTGCAGTAACTACTGATAATAATGGCGATGGCGCTGCAGATTGTCCGTCTGTTATAGAGCAACGCGAAACTTTTGATGGTTCTTCAGCTACAGTCAGTACAGCTGAATTACCAGCTGGAGCAACGACAGTTACTTTTACTAATTTAGGTACACGAACATCTGGGGGCATTACACAATTAACCATTGATAATAGTGCACTTAGTACAACTGACAGCAGGGAGTTAAGGGTGACAATTAATGGCGCAAGTGTGCGCATGTGTGATCCTAACCTTCCTGTTGGTAATTTGAGAGCTTGCTAAGCAATTTTTAAACTAGGTTATTAAAATGAAATCAACCAAAATATCATATAAACCATATAAAAAAGTAAGTAATTTTCAGCAAAAAGGTGCTGTTTTGCTGGAAGCGTTAATTGCTGTGTTGATTTTTTCGTTTGGTATATTAGCTATTTCTGGTTTGCAAGGGGCGATGATTAAAAATACAACTAATTCTAAATATCGAGCTGATGCTAGTTTTATAGCCCAGCAGACGTTAGGCAGAATGTGGGCTAATCCAGATAATTTAGCTACCTTCGCTGTAGCGAGTGAGAATATCTCTAATTTATTGCCAGGTGGCACAAGAACAATTGCTATACCTGCAGGCACTACTGACCAAGTACAAATTACTGTTGGTTGGCGAGCACCTGGGGATCCAGATGCACATACGCATGTGGTAAATGCTAGGATAGTACAAGGTGGCGGTATTTAATGAAAAAACATATAAATTATTCCTTAAAACCAATGTTGAAAATAACTTCACTAAAGCAACAAGGATTCAACCTTATAGAGCTAATGGTAGGTCTTGTAATTGGTTTAATTGCCGTATTGGTAATTATGCAGGTATTTTCGGCGTTCGAAGGTCAAAAGCGCACAACAACTGGCACTGCAGATGCGCAAACTAATGGCGCAATTGCTTTGTATTCTGTGTCGCGCGAAATACAAAGTGCTGGTTATGGCTTAGCAGCTTTTGATGGTGCCCAATCTCCTCTTAACTGCCCGATTAGTTTTGCATTAGATCATGATGCTGATGCAGGGACAGCTAAAGTTAAAATATTTCCAATTACTATAACAGATGGCGGTGTAGCAGGCAGCGATACGATTACTGTACGTTATGGCTCTGCCGAAACTGCAGGTATTCCCATAAGTGTAAATAATGTAGCTACTAATAAGTTGGGAGTGGATAATAATTTAGGGTGTAAAAATGGTGATACTGTAATCGCAGTAAATGCAGATAAAACCTGTGTCGCCACAAGAGTAACAACGACACAAGCCACATTAGATTCTGACACTACACACGTTGATGTGGCAAGTGTTGTAGATGGTACTGCAACCATCACCTCGCCTAGTGCAAGATTATCATGCGTTGGCGCGCACAACGCTGCTGGTACTTTGGGCTGGAATGAATATATTTTTAGTGTGAACGGTAGCCAACTGCAACGTAAAGTAAGCTCTGCAGCTGCAGAACCCATTGTTAGCGATATTGTGATGATTCAAGCGCAATACGGCATTTCCGCAACGGTTGCTAGTAATCAAATATCCAGTTGGGTAGATGCCACTAGTGATTGGGAAGACACTGCGGCTAAGCCAACACTAGCTAACCGAAAATTAATCAAAGCTATCAGGGTGGCAGTCATTGCGCGTAATAGCAAATTAGAAAACGAAGTTGTCACCACTGCTTGCAGCGGCATCAATGTCGCAAACCCTACTGGCTTGTGTGCTTGGGATGGGGCAGCAGCAGGTTCTGCCGCACCTAGCGTAGATGTTAGCGCCACGCCAAATTGGAACAGGTATCGCTACCGTGTGTATGAAACGATAATCCCTTTACGCAATATGGTATGGAGCTTGAAATCATTATGATAAAAACTATTCAATTAAAATCGCCCAAGCAAAAAGGCTTAGTGCTTTTTGTGGCGCTAATTGCCTTGCTAGCTATGTCGCTAGCTGCTGCTGCACTTATTCGTTCGGTAGATACCAGTACTATGGTCGCTGGTAATTTGGCATTTAAACAGTCAGCTACGCTAGCAGCAGATTATGGTATTGAATCTGCGTTTAAATGGCTTACCGACAACCCTGCAAAAGTACCAGATGATCATGATGCAGAAGGCTATCACTCCACGTTAGCAGGCATTGATTTTAAAGATGAAGATAACTGGGACGATGCTATGAGTGAGCCTGCAAGTGGCAATGGCTATGCAGCCGATGGTAAAGATCCGCTTACTGGTAATACCGTACGTTATATTGTGCAGCGCATGTGTAAAGTTACAGGCCCTGCAAATAAGTCAAATTGTTTATTTGGTACGGGTACATCCAAAACAAGCAGTAGTGGTGTTGATGAAAATGCCCAAATGGGGGCGATTGTGATATCAAGTTTGAGCCCTATGTATCGTGTAACAGCACGCGTAGTTGGCCCCAAAAATACAGTTAGTTATGTGCAAGCTTATTTAAATTAACCCAGCAACTAAAATATAGTCTGAAATTAGAGGTTTAACATGAAAAAATTATCCAACTTGCTTAAATATACACTTGTGGGCGCAAGCTTATTAGTATCACCGAGTACATTGAATGCGGCGCCAGTAGCAATTGTTGATGCTCCACTTGTTAACTCAACAGAGTTGAGTGTGCTACCAAACTTAATGTTTATCATTGATAACTCTGGTAGCATGAGCCAAGACTATACACCTGATTACCTAAGTGATAAGTTTGGTGCGCCCTCAACCGAAGATAGAAATTGTCGAGATGCTGCAGATGATGATGGCTCAGTAAATGGTGGTGTCGCGCTAGGTGCCTCTAGAGTGTTAGATATGTGTGTTGTTGGTGATCCTCCTTTCATGTCTAGCGATATGAATTATCAATATTACAACCCAGCTATTCGTTACAGACCAGGTTTAAAAGCTAATGGCGCAGAGCTTCCATCACAGACTGACCCTGCAAATGTATTGGTGGATGGCTATAAAATTGAAACTCGCAATCAATTATTAGCAACTATCGCAACAACAACACCAGTCGTGTTGGGGAGTGGAAAGTATGTAAATTTAAATAGCTACCCAGACAAAGTATGGTGTACTACACAAGCGCCATCTCTTGCTGACTTAACCAATACAGCAGTTTGTAGAAAAAATAGCAATTACTTATATCCTGATGCCACTTTTATGTATGGCCGCAGTACTGGCAGCCCTAATCAGCAGTCAACCAACGCAATGCTAAACCAAATGCATTTAGTTGCTAGTGCACCATATTATTATAAAATTGTACCTACAGAATACTGTACAGATAATTACTTAACCAAGTGCACACTTAGCTCAGTATCAGTAGTAATTGGCAGTGACAATTTCAAAGTGCCTGCTAAATCACGCTGGTGTTCTGATACCGCACTAACAGCTTGCCAAGCATTAAAAACTAGCACATTTAAATATCCGCGATATGTGGGGCAAACAACCACAGCCTCTGCAGCCGCAGCTAGTTTTCGTGTGAACACCGTAAATACAGGTGCTACAAGCATTGCAAGCATAATAATTAATGGCATAGAAATTATGGGTGGTGGTGGCGCGGGTTGTGGTGTTGCCGCATCAACTTCTATTTCTGGTACTGGTTCAGTTAGACGTAATGCATTCGCAGATGCAATTGTTGCTAAAATTAATAGTTGTACTTCTAATCCAGAGTATACAGCAGCGTCAAGCGGTGTTAGTCGACCAATTATCACCATTACCTCAACTGCAGCAGCTGGCGCCGCAGGTAATGGTACGCTTACTGTAGGTACTTCAACTAATACTGCAAGTCTTGATAGTGCTGTCAATGCTACAGGTGGTATTACAGGTGGTACAACTTCACCTTACACATTTGCCCGTGTTGATATCAATAATGTATCTGGAACTTACGCAGGATCTAACGAGCGTACAGATTGTGCTGCAAAACCAACTTGTACTTATACAGAGGAACTAACTAACTTTGCTAACTGGTATAGTTATTATCGGACCCGTATGCAAACCATGAAAAGCTCTGCTAGCCAAGCTTTTGCTAGCATTGATAATAAATTTAAAGTGGGTTATATCACCATTAATCAACAGCAATATTTACCCGTTGCTAAATTTGATGCAGGCACCGCCACCAGTCAAAAAGAAAAATGGTTTGATAAACTTTATGCGTCTGATCCAGGCTCAGGTAGCGGTACGCCCTTGCGTTCTGGACTTGCAACAGTGGGTCGTATATTTGCAGGTAAAAACCCTGTAAGTGGCTTTACCTCTGACCCGATGGAATATTCTTGTCAGCAAAACTATGCTTTATTAACTACTGATGGCTACTGGAATGGCGACACCAGCGGAGGTGATATTAAGAAAATTGATGGTACTGCAATGACAAACGCCGACGATGCTACTATTCCAAAAGAAAAATATGAAGGGTCTACCGCAAGCCAAGACAGTCTTTCAGATGTGGCACGTTATTATGCAGATACTGATATTCGAAACAGTAGCGACTTTGGTAATTGTACTGGCGCAATTGCAGGCGTAAATGTGTGTCAAGATACTGACACAATATCTGGCACCACTAATTATGAAAAACAAGGTATGAAGACCTTTACACTAGGTTTAGGGGTTGATGGCACACTATCATTTTCTGATACATATGCCACTGATACTGCTGGTGACTTTGCAAGGATCAAAAATCCTAGCGACTTATTAACTTGGCCAGTACCTGCAGCCAATAGCCAAACTGCTGTTGATGATTTATGGCATGCTGCAGTAAATGGTAATGGTATCTATTTTAGTGCTAGAGACCCACAACAACTGACTAAAAGCTTAGTAACTGCACTTAAAGAAATTGGTGCTACTACAGGCGCTGGGGCAGCAGCAGCAACAAGTACTTTAAACCCTGTGGCTGGTAACAACACTGCTTATGTGGCTAGTTATGTGAGTAAAAAATGGACAGGTAATTTAGAAGGGCGAGAAATTGTTACAACTACAGGCGCAGTGAAACAAGAAGCACTATGGTGTGTGGAGGATGTGGTGCCTGATTCTAGTTGTTCATCACCTAAGTTTGTAGATAGTGATACTAATGTAGTAACAGGAAAAACGACTTATTATTGTGTTGAACCAGATGCTGCAGAAGATGCTACAGAGCAAGCCGACTGTCTTTCATCTAAACCCGGTAACTTAGTAGATGGCACAAGTTGTAAAGTTAAGCTGGATGATAGTTGCCAAGGTAAGTTAAAAACACAAACTACGCGTGATATTAAAATAGCGAAATATGGAGTTTCTAGTGGGGCATTAGCAAACTTTGAGCATGCCAATTTAACTGCAACGCAACAAGCATATTTTTCTACAACCAATTTGCAAACTGCGTTAAGCCAATGGAACTCGCTTGACAGCACACAACAAGGTTTAGCCGCTGCACAAAATAATTTAATCAATTATTTGCGTGGTAGCACGACTTTTGATGACCGTACTAGTAACCTAAGTACAAACCGATTATTCCGTAAGCGTGATAGATTGCTGGGCGATATTATTGAATCAGCACCTAAGTTTTTAGGTAAATCGAATGCGCGGTATACTGATATCGGTTTTGGACCTTCTGCTGTAGCTGGCACCTTTGCAGCAAGTAATCTTACAAGATCTGGCACAGTTTATTTTGGTGCAAACGATGGTATGTTGCATGCAATTAATGCAGATAATAATAGTGCCGATCTTGCTAAAGAACGTTGGGCGTTTATTCCTAGTACAGTGATTAAAAACCTACCAAAATTAGCAGATAAAAATTACGATAGTAATCATCTTAACTATGTAAATGGTGATGTGGTGATAGCGGACGTGTGCAAAGCGACAAATTGTACTGCTGTTACAACTTCCGCTTCAGATTGGGCCACAATTCTAGTAGGCGGCCTAAATGGTGGTGGTAAAGGATATTATGCTTTAGATATAACTAATCCAGCCAACCCTATATTGCTGTGGGAATTTGGAACTACCCCAGATTATACTGGTGATACTTCTTATGACGCGCATATGGGTTTAAGTTTTGGTAATCCTATTATCACCAAAAAAGCCAATGGTAAGTGGGTAGTGTTATTTGCATCTGGTTACAACAATAATACTACAAGTAGTGATACTGATTCTGGTAAAGGCTTTTTGTATGTGGTGGACGCGTACACTGGTGCGAAAATAAGCAAGATAGGCACAGGGGAAGGTAGTGATTCTGACCCAAGTGGCTTAGCTAAAATTTCGGCTTATGCAGATGACGCCGAGGTAAATAACACAGCAGGTAATATATATGGTGGTGATTTAAAAGGTAATTTATGGCGTTTTGATATTAACGCGGTAGATAAGTTTTTATTCGCACAGCTAACTGATGCAAATGGTGATGCACAACCAATTACTTCAGCACCAGAATTAGGGTTGGTGAATAACAAAATTATGGTATTTGTTGGTACAGGTAAATTTTTAGAGTTGGGTGATTTAAGCACAACTCAAAAACAATCTTTTTATGCCATTATTGAAAGTACACCAAACGCAACTGTGTCAAATTATCGTGGAACAGGTGGCTCTCTGGTTAATAAAGACATGAAAAATATTTCAGGCTTGCGTTCAGTAAGCACTGATAAACCTGATTTAAATGTTAAACGTGGTTGGTTTATTGATTTTCCAGATAATGGTGAACGTGTAAATATTAAACCTAAGCTCGTTTTAGGTGCATTATTGATACCGTCATTAGTGCCGTCCAATGCAGTTTGTACACCAGGCGGTTATGGTTACTTGAATATTTTAGATTACTCAACTGGAGGGCAAGTGGGTTCAAACCCAATTAGTCAACTTTTAAATGCCCCAATTGTGGGTATGAATGTAGTTTATATTAATGGTAAGCCAGTGGTTTCTGTTACCTTGGCTAACAACCCTACCCCGCAAGTTGTTCCATTTGAGGCAACAGCCACAACATCTGGTTTCCAGAAAAAACGAATTATATGGCGCGAGCTAACGGACTAGTAATTTAGTTAAATAAAAAAGCCACAGGAGTTTACTGTGGCTTTTTTATTTACTGATTAATTACTGCTAAGCAAGATGAAGTAATTTTTTACTTATTAAGCCATTTATAACCCCAAACACCAAAGCAGCAAGTGCAAATATTGGTACTAAGTAAACAATGCCTGTATGCGGGATTAGCCAAAACCTTACAACTAATAGCTGCCCTGCGATATGTGCAAATGCGGCGAAAATACTTAAGCTAATGGCACTAAAGTATTTTTTTGGTAAATGTTGTGCCATATATAAAGCAGCTAGGCTTAACAAGGCACCGCTTAAACTAAGCACAAAAGTAGGCGATAAAAATTGCCCTAACAACAAGCTACTGGCAAATACGCGCAGTAAGCTTACCCAAGCCGCCGTGGCAAAGCCATACTCAACCAATACAAACAGTGTGACGATATTGGCAATGCCAGGTTTTACCCCAGGCAGTGGCGATGGAATGATGGCTTCTATCATGTGTAAACCTATTGCCAGTGCAGTCAGCTTAGCAATGTGGTGATCTTCTGCGGTAGTATTAATGTTAATAGTTGAGCGAGTCATAGCTAGTTTTGGCGCCCATTAATTGCAGGCTAATTTGGTTGGGTATGCAAATTGCTATCTGCCCAGCATGACTTAGCCAGCCTTGATGCACGCAGTATTGGTTGTTGCAGGGAGATTGTTTAAACCTAACTTTGCCTTGTGAAATAGTAATCAGTGCATCGCCTAAATGGCCATGAATTGTCAGCTCGCGCGTTTGGTTTAAATCGTAAGTGCCTATTACTTGATTGCCCTGCCTAATTTTAAGTTTGCTGGCTGGTAAAAAGCTCCAAAATTGTTGAAACATGAAAATGACCGCAATTAAGCAGATAAAAATTACCAGCCAATCGCCAATCAGAGGTTTATGGCTGAGTTTGAATGGCATTTTTTTCTGCGTGTTTATCTAGCCAAGTGATGCGTTTTGCCATGCTGGGGCTTATGCTTATTTTGCTGTCTGATTCTATAATCAAAAAATTTTCAACATGCATAATTTTTGCGGCATCAATTTTAGCATCGGCTTGGGCAATAAAAATAGGTTTGGATGCTACATCGGATAACACGCCTGCATTGTTAGCGGGTGGAATAAGCACGGTAACTGCTTGCATGTTTTGCACGGGGTAGCCGGTGGCGGGGTCGATAATATGACAGTAACGTTTGCCATTAAGCTCAAAATAACGCTGGTAATCGCCCGACGTGCCAATAACCCAGCCACTTTCTAGCGCTAATGAAGCAATGGCATTGGGCTTACGCGGATGCTGTATGCCCACACGCCATGGTTTATCGCCATGTTTACCCAGCGCAATAATATTGCCACCAATGTTAATCAGCGCATTTTTAACACCGATTCTATGCAAGTAAGCTAGCGCAGCATCTAGCGCATAGCCTTTTGCATAGCCGCCAAAATCTAGCTGCACAGCAGGGTTGTTGCTGTAGACTTTGCCATTTTCAATGACAATATCTGTCATTTGTGGATTGGCTAGCACTAATGCTTTAATTTGATTGTTATCTATTGCTATCGGCTTAAACTCATCGTTGTGAAAGCCCCAAGCTGCAATAAGCCCGCCAATACTGGGGTTGAAGGCACCTTGAGATTGCATAGAAAGCGCAGTTGCGTCTGTAATCATGCTTGCAATGTCGGCATCTAAGCGCACAGGCGTTTTGCCTTTTGCAAAATTGCGATTAAGCGTTTTTAGTTTACTGGGGCGCCAAGCATGCAAGCGGTTATGCAAATCTTGAAAATCACGAATAATTTGGCTAGATATATCTTGTGCAAAGGATTCAGATTCGCCGTAAATGCTAATATCGACCAGCGTACCAAACACGTAGCTTTGCGTGTTGTATAGTGGCTCTGGTTTGCTGCAGCCAGCCAAAAAACTAGCAAATAATAATAATAGAAATAAGCGCATAGGCGCTACTATAGCGCGGCTATTGAATTGCTTCTAGCGCTTGCATAAAAACTTGCGCTGGTTTACATGAAGTTTGCGCAGCAATTTCTACCATGCCGGTGGGGCTGGTCACGTTAATCTCGGTTAAATAATCACCAATAACATCCAAGCCCACCAAAAATAAACCTTCTGCTTTAAGTGTTTTGCCAACAGTTGCCGCAATTTCTAAATCGCGCGGCATAAGCGGCTGTGCAACACCCGTGCCGCCTGCAGCCAAATTACCACGTGTTTCGCCAGCTTTGGGTATGCGTGCCAGCGCGTAGGGTAAGGGCTCACCATTAATCACAATAATGCGTTTATCGCCCTGCAAAATTGCTGGCAAATATTTTTGCGCCATGATAGTTTGTGCGCCAAATTTTGTGGCGGTTTCTAAAATTACGCCAATATTTGGGTCAGATTCAGTCAGCCTAAAAATGCCATTGCCGCCCATGCCGTCAAGCGGTTTAATCACAATATCTTTGTGCACAGCTAAAAAATCACGAATTAAATCACTGCTAGCCGTCACTAAAAATTCTGGTGCAAATTGTGGAAACTTAGCAACGGATAATTTTTCGTTCCAACTTCTGACTGCCACAGGATTATTAATAACGCGCGCGTCTTGATTGGCAGCTAGCTCAAGCAAATACGTGCTATACAGGTATTCATTATCAAATGGCGGGTCTTTACGCAGCAGTATCGCGTCAAAATCTTTGGGTAAAGCTTCTTGAGGTTTATCGAGTTGATACCAACCTGTATTTTTATTTTGGTGGCCTTCACTAAAATTAAATTCAGCAGCAGTTATTTTGACTATTTGATTACGCAAAAAAATATCATGCTGCTGGCACACATACAGCATATGCCCGCGTACTGCCGCCTCACGCATGATAGCAACGCTAGTGTCTTTGTAGGTTTTTAAGCTAGCAAGCGCATCTAAAATAAAAAGTAGTTTCATTGTTTAAATTTAATATTTAACTCATACTTCATTAAGGCATGTCTGCGAGCCGCATGGATACTGGCTTGCAGAGCATTTATTTTTGTAGCAGTGTATCTTAAAGCAATATTTACTGGTTTAATGGGTCAGTTTCTTGTAACTCAATTGCCGCCGCCAGCAAAGCCAAACGCGCCACTACGCCATACGCATAAAAACGATTTGGCGCGGTATTAGGCTCTCCTGCGCAATCTGGCAAACCGCAAGGCGTATCAAACGCTAGCGGTTCAAAATGCGAGCCTGGGGCGTTGAGGTTTTCATCCACCGCGCGGCCTGTGTGCACACGGTAAAAACCGCCAATCACAAAGTGATCCATCATATACACCACTGGCTCGGCCACCGCGTCGTTTATGCTTTCAAAAGTATAAACACCTTCTTGAATAATCACCTCAGATACTTGCTGGCCTTCTTTAATCACGCTCATTTTGTTGCGTGCTTTGCGGTTTAAATCGCGCACATCGTCAGGGTGTTTTACCGTCATAATGCCCATGCCATATGTGCCAGCATCGGCTTTTACAATCACAAATGGTTCTTGCGTTACACCGTATTCAGCATATTTTACTTTGATTTTATTCAGCAAAAGTTCGACTTTTGCCGCCAAACATTCTTCACCTGTGCGCGCATTAAAATCTATCTCACCACAGGTTTCAAAATAAGGGTTCAATAGCCAAGAGTCAATGTCTAATAGCTGCGAAAATTCATTAACTACACGATTATAAGCGTTAAAATGCAGCGATTTGCGCCTAACATGCCAGCCCGCGTGCAAGGGTGGTATTAAATCTTGCTCCAGATTTTTTAGTATTTCTGGCACGCCGCCCGATAAATCGTTATTCAATAAAACAGCACAGCTATCAAACGCTTTGTAATCCACACCATTCACTGTGCAGGCTTTTAAACTAATACGATTTTTTTCACGCCTTACGGGTTCTAGCAACAGTTTTTGGCCGTCATGCGTTTCAAAAATAGTAGGCTCAGTAATCTCAGGGTTTATGCTACCCACGCGCACATTCAAGCCAGCCGCTTTCATAATCGTCACCAGCTCTACCACGTTACGCAGGTAATAGGTGTTGCGCGTGTGATTTTCGGGGATAATCATTAGCCTGTGTGCTTCTGGGCAGATTTTTTCTACCGCCACTTGCGCCGCTTGCACACACAAACTTAAAAATGCTGGGTTAAGATTATTAAACCCACCAGGAAATAAATTGGTATCGACTGGCGCCAGTTTAAAGCCCGCATTGCGTAAATCAACACTGGCGTAAAATGGTGAGGCAGTTTCTAGCCATTGGCTGCGAAACCAATGCTCAATCTTTGGCATATCGCTTAATATGCGTTTTTCTAGGGTAAGTAGTGGGCCACTAAGCGCGGTGGTTAAATGTGGAACCATGAGTTTCCTAACTTTTTTATTTTAAGTAAAGCTATGTGCTTGCAACACTTATATGATTTGTTGCGCTTGCGCGTCAGCTATGATTTGTTGCGCTTGCGCGTCAGCGTGATAGCTACTTCTTACCATGGGGCCACTGGCGGCATTATTAAAGCCCATTGCATCAGCGTTTTGTTTTAGTGCATCAAAAATGGCAGGCTCAACATAGCGTATTACCGGCAGATGATGCACACTGGGCTGCAAATATTGGCCAAGTGTTAACATGGTTACATGGTGCGCCCGCAAATCTTGCATCACTTGCAAAATCTCATCGTCGGTTTCGCCCAAGCCCAGCATTAAGCCAGATTTGGTGGGAATATGTGGGTACATTTCGCTAAACATTTTAAGTAAGTTAAGCGAATTTTGATAATCTGAACCTGGCCGCGCTTGTTTGTATAAACGTGGCACGGTTTCTAAATTATGATTCATTACATCAGGCGGCGCATTGTTTAAAATGTTAAGCGCAACATCTAGCCGTCCGCGAAAATCTGGCACTAAAATTTCAATTTTAATATTGGGCGATGCTTGCCTAACCGCATGAATACAATCGACAAAGTGTTGCGCACCACCATCTTTTAAATCGTCTCGATCAACGCTGGTAATCACCACATACTTCAACTGCATTTGCGCGATGGTGCGCGCTAAATTGGCAGGCTCGTTCACGTCTGGCGGTAGCGGTTTGCCGTGCGCCACATCGCAAAATGGGCAACGCCGCGTGCAAATATCGCCTAAAATCATAAAGGTAGCCGTGCCGCCGCTAAAACATTCGCCAATGTTGGGGCACGAAGCTTCTTCGCACACGGTGTGAAGATTATTGTCGCGCAGTATTTTTTTAATCTCTTGAAAGCGTGCACTATCTGGCACTTTCATGCGTATCCACTCAGGTTTACGCAACATCGGTTGCGGGATAATTTTGATAGGTATGCGCGCAGTTTTTTCGGCGTCAATTTGTTTAACGCCGATTTTTTTATCAAGCACTGCTACTTTTTGAACGATTTGAGCGGTTTCTGTCATTAAGCTAACTTTTCTTGTAAGCGTTTTAGCAGGGCTTCGCCCATTTGTTGTGGCGTATCATCAATGCCTAAATTTTTAGTTTGCGTGACTTCTAAGCCAACATAACCGCAGGGGTCTATCGCATAAAAAGGCGTTAAATCCATATTTACATTTAAACTTAAGCCATGATAACAGCAATTATTTTTTAAACGTAGCCCAAGCGACGCGATTTTTTTTTCGCCCACATATACACCTGGCGCATCGGCCTTTGCTATGGCTATAATGCCATGCTGGCCAAGGCTTTCGATGATGCTTGTTTCTATCTTATTGACGAGCTGCCGCACGTTTAAGTTGCGTCGTTTTAGGTCTAGCAGCAAATAAATCACTACTTGGCCAAGGCCGTGATAAGTAATTTTACCGCCTCTATCAACTAAAACAAGGGGTATATCGTTTTGCGGTAATCGTACATTTTTGCGATTTAAGCCCAGCGTATACACGCTTTGATGCTCTGTAAGCCATAGTTCGTCAGGGGTTTGCGCATGACGATTTTTCGTAAATGCTTGCATGGCAGCCAGCGTGGTTTGGTAATCGCTAAGCCCCAAGTTGCGCGTAATTAGCATGGTTATAGCGTTACTTTTACCATGGAATGAGAAGTGAGTGCGCGGTAAATATCATCTAACTGTGGCTTAGATGTGACATGCACCATGCAAGTTAAGCTGATGTATTTGCCACCAGAACTACCACGCATTTCAATTGCAGTTGCATCAAAATTAGGCAATATAGTTTGAATGGTTTTGATGATTTCACTGGTAAAGTCTTGATGTGTTTCGCCCATGACTTTAATGGGAAAATCACAAGGAAACGCGATTAGTGTTTCTTGTGATGTAGCGGTTGCGGTGGAATCTGTAGACAATCCGCTATCCTATTGCAACATTAGGCGAACGCTATCTAGCAGCCTGCCAAAAAAGCCAGCTGCCTCAATATTTTTACTGGCAACTAATGCTTGCTCGCTAATCACTTTATCATCTAATTTAAAAGTAATTTTGCCTATGGTCTGCCCCGCCTTAATTGGCGCCAACAATGGTTGCTGGCTAGACATGCTGGCTTTTACCCGTACGTAATCACCTTTTGGTAACGACAAATAAAAATCTTTATTTAAACTGGCAGGCACCGTCTTATCTTGGCCTTTGTAAACGCGCAATGTGTTAATGGTTTGCGCTTGTTTATACACCAGTGTAGATTCGTAAAATTGAAAGCCATAGTTGAGTAATTTTTGGCTCTCGCTAGCGCGCATGGCTTCTGTTACCGCACCTAATACCACTGAAACCAGGCGCGAATTGCCGCGCTTAGATGAAGCAATTAAACAATAACCCGCAGTATCGGTGTGGCCTGTTTTCATGCCGTCTACATTGGCATCTAGCCACAGCAAGCGGTTACGGTTTGGCTGAGTAATTTTGTTATAAGTATATTCTTTAACCGAATACAGCCGACGATATTCAAGCGGAAAGTCGCGAATAAGCGCATTGGCCAGAATAGCTAAATCGCTGGCAGTGGTGTAATGATTTTTATCTGGCAAGCCTGTCGCATTCATATAATGGGTATTTTTCATGCCTAATTTTGACGCTTGTAAGTTCATCATATCGGCAAATTGCTGCTCGCTACCAGCCACGCCAATGGCCAGTGTAATCGACGCATCGTTACCCGATTGAATAATCATGCCGTGCAATAGTTCATCTACCATTACGGGCGTTTTGGGGTCGATAAACATTTTCGAGCCTTCAACTTTCCACGCTTGCTCGCTGACAGGCAATGCTTGATCAAGCTTTAAATGACCTTGCTGAATGGCGCTAAAAGTAACGTAGGCAGTCATAATTTTAGTCAGTGATGCAGGTTCTACGCGCTCATCTTTTTTGTACGATGCGATGATGCTATCACTATTAAAATCTTGCAATAAGTAAGCTTTTACTGCCAATGCAGGCGGTGGCGCGACGGCTGCTGCCCAAGTAAAAAATGGCGAAAATAGTAGACAGAAAAGAAAATATTTTTTTAAAATGATGTGCATAGAAATTTTTATTGATTCACGATAATTGCAGGAACATTGAGCCGCTTACGAATATCCGCAGCCACGCTATCGGCCTGAAGTTTGTTATCAAAAGGCCCAATTTTTAAACGATGTAAGCCACTATTATACACTTTGTTAATACCTGCATTTTCGCTAATTTCTAGGCTTTCAATTTTGCGCAGCAAGTTATCGGCATATGCTTCGTTTTTAAATGCGCCCGCTTGCACAAAATATTCGTTAATAGCTGTGCTATTGGTGGCCGTGGTGTTGGCAATTGGTGTAACTTTTTTAGCTTCTACAGGGTTCGCTATTGGTGTGGTGGTGGCTTTAGCTGCCGCAGCGCTCGGTGCTGTATAGCTTGCAATATAAGCTGCAGATGTATTGCTGGCATCAATCGCCTCTACAATCACAGGTGCGCTACCTTGTGCCGAATAACGTAGTTTATAAGCAGCAGCGTACGATAAATCAATTACACGGTCGTGCTTGAAAGGGCCGCGATCATTCACCCGTACTACTACAAAACGCCCATTGGCAGGGTTGGTGACTTTGGCGTAACTGGGCAAAGGCAGCGTCGGGTGTGCGGCCGACATACCATACATATCATATACCTCGCCACTAGATGTTTTTTTGCCATGATAACGTTTGCCATACCAAGAGGCCACACCTGTTACCTTGTATTGCTCATATTGTGTCATTGGTTTATAAGTTTCGCCCAAGGCTTTGTAAGGTCGGTTTGCACGCTCTAACAAGGCTTCTTTTTTTGGTACCGCATTGGCAATATTATCTATGCTTTGTGGTGGATTGTCCCCTGGGCCATCATCTAAATAATAGCCACCTGGCGCATCGTCAGCGTCAGTCATTGGTTTGTTACTGTTTGGCTGCGTTGGCGTAGATGCTGGCGGAGACGTTGGTACGGGCTTACTCGCGCTGGGTGGCGGAACTGGCGCAGGGGCAGGTTTGGTTGTGCGCTTACCGCCGCAAGCGCTTAAACAAATGCAGCATATGATTACCAATAAAATATTGTTTTTGATCATGCTATGTTCAACCTTTACGCTTCATTATTAGCCTGCCGCCACTAATTTTTTGTGGGTGTGTATACTCATTAAAATACCAAAACCTAACAGCAAGGTTACCATAGAGGTGCCACCATAGCTAATAAGTGGCAATGGCACACCAACCACTGGCAGCACGCCGCTTACCATGCCAATATTCACAAAACAGTAGGTAAAAAATGTGAGCGTAATGCTGCCCGCCAGCAAGCGTGTAAAGGTACTTTTAGCTTGTGCTGCTATCATTACGCCGCGCACAATAATTAAGCTAAATAATACGAGCAAAATTAAATTACCCGCCATGCCAAATTCTTCACCAAATACCGCAAAAATAAAATCTGTGGTGCGTTCTGGCAAAAAATCTAACTGGCTTTGCGTGCCGTTTAGCCAGCCTTTGCCTGTGGTGCCGCCCGATCCTAAAGCAATGGTCGCTTGTATGGTGTGATAGCCTGCCCCTAGCGGGTCTTGGCTAGGGTCTAGCAAAATTTCGATACGTTTACGCTGGTAACCGTGCAGCATAGACCAAAAAACAGGCATCAGCGCGCCCAACATAACACCGCTACCTAAAATAAATTTCCAGCTTAAACCAGCTAAAAAAATCACAAAAAATCCAGAGGCGCTAATCAGCAAAGCGGTGCCTAAATCAGGCTGTTTCATAATCAAAGCCACGGGCACCATTAATATGGCTGCAGCGATTAAAAAATCTACCATGCGCGGGTTGGATTCGCGTCTAGCAAAAAACCATGCCAGCATCATAGGCGCGGCAATGCGCATAATTTCTGATGGCTGTATTTTAGTCACGCCTAAATTGAGCCAGCGGCGCGCGCCATGACTAATATCACCAAACAGCGCTACACCAATTAATAACACTACACCTAGCACATAGACTGGTACGGCAATGCGTTCTAAAAATTGTGGTTGAATATTGGCCACCAACCACATCACGACAAGCGCTACCGCAATATTGATGAGTTGCGCGCTAACCCGACCAATACTTTGCCCAGAGGCGCTATACAGCACGAATAAACCCACTAGCATGGTAAATAACAGGCAAGCCATTAAAAAAGTATCAATGTGTTTTAATAGGCCTTGCAACAATTGACTAATCATAATGTTCTTCTTCAGGCGCGTTAATGCCAGCGGGTATATTGCCTACTGCATCAGGTTTAGTTTGGTTTGGGTTAACTGCATTGGGTTTAATTCGCTTCTCAGTTTCAGGCAGCTCGATAATGGGTAATTTACCCAATAAATAGTAATCCATCACCTTACGCGCAATCGGCCCAGCTGCAGATCCGCCGTGCCCACCATTTTCTACGATCACTGCCAAGGCAATTTGTGGGTCTTCTGCGGGCGCATAAGACACAAATAAAGCATGGTCGCGGTGACGTTCGTTAATTAAATTAGCATTGTATTTTTCATTTTGCCTAATGCCAATTACTTGCGCGGTACCTGTTTTTGCTGCAATGCTATAGCCAGCATTAGCACCCACACTGGCTGCAGTGCCGCCTGGCAAAGTCACATCAATCATGCCTAAATTTACAATATCTAAATTATTTTTATCTAAGATGATTCTATCGCTAATAATAGCCTGCGTGGGTGTAGATGCACCTGTTTTTGTATCGGTACTGGCCGCTACTAAGCGTGGACGCATCGCCACCCCTTTATTGGCCAAAATGGCCGTCGCTTGCGCTAATTGCATCGGTGTGACCAATGTGTAGCCTTGACCAATGCCTGCAATGACAGTTTCACCCATATACCAAGGCTGTTTGTAACGGCGCATTTTCCATTCTGGCGTAGGCAACAAGCCGCCAACTTCGCCTGCAATGTCAATGCCACTTTTTTGACCAAAGCCAAAATGGCGTACAAAACTGGTCAATCTATCAATGCCTAGCTCCATCGCTAAGCCATAAAAAAACGTATCACACGAAATGGTAATCGCTCGGCGCATGTCCACATTGCCGTGACCGCCAGGTTTCCAATCGCGGTAGCGGTGGCTACTATTGGGTAAAGTAAAGTAGCCGGCATCGCTAATACTAAAGGGTGGTTTACGTTTGCCGTTTTCTAACCCTGCTAATGCGGCAAATGGTTTAAAGGTTGAGCCCGGCGGGTAAACGCCGCGCAATGGGCGGTTAATTAATGGTTTATCCAGTGAATCGTTTAGCAGTTTCCAGTTTTCAACATCAATACCATCTACAAATAAATTAGAATCAAAGGTTGGCATGCTCACAAACGCTAATACCTCGCCCGTACTAGGTTTAATGGCCACAAGCGCGCCACGCCGCTCGCCAAAAGCGGTTTCGGCAATTTCTTGCAGTTTACTATCGGCCGATAACACTAAATTACTGCCCGATATAGGCGCCACGCTAGAAAGTACGCGCACTGCTTTACCATCGGCATCAATTTCTACTTGCTGAAAGCCTGTGGTGCCATGTAATTGCGTCTCGTAGGATTGTTCGATGCCACTTTTACCGATGTGGTCAGTGCCTTTATAATTAGATAGTGCGTCAGTTTCAGTAAGCTTTACTAGGTCTTTATCGTTAATGCGGCCGATATAACCTATCATGTGCGCGCCTTGCTTGCCTAATGGGTAATGTCTAAATAAGCGAGATTTTAATTCTACCCCAGGAAAACGGAAGCGATTGACTGCAAATCTGGCTGCTTCCACCTCGTTTAAATGTGTGCGTAACGGAACGCTTTCAAAAGTATGGCTTTCGGCTTTTTGTTTTTTAAAGCGCTTTAAATCGCTGGTGCTGACCTCGACTAGTTTAGAAACTTCTGCGATGGTTTCGTCTAAATTGCCAACTTTGGATGGTGTAATTTCTAAGGTGTAAACAAAAAAATTATGTGCTAACACGACGCCATTTTTGTCCGTAATAAGCCCACGATTAGGCGTAATGGGTACCACTGAAATGCGGTTACTTTCAGCCAATGTTTGGTAATAATCGTAACGATGCACTTGCAAATAATAAAAGCGAAAAGCCAATGTACTAAATGCAATAACCACTAAAAAACCGAGCACACCTAACCTAAGCTTAAAATTGTGCTGCTCATTTTGGTAATTTTTAAGTTCGCGGCTAGATTTCATGATAGCAATTCAGTGTCATGATAATTGGCTATTGGTTGGCTTTGGGGCGAGTTAATCCACCAAACAGCAGCACCATCAATTGCCACAATAATAAACCAGTTACAATCGGCCAAAAGTAAGCCCAGCCAGGGTTGTCGTTACCAGCAAATAGTTTTAAAGCCAGCATCAATAAGCGTTCAATCAGGATAATGCCAATGACATAGCCTGCTAATTGCCAAGTGTTAAACAATACCAATCTACGTTGATAACTAAGCGCAATAAAGGCAGTAATCGTAAAACTGAGTGCGTGCTGACCTAATAAACTGCCAGTAGCTAAATCGACCAGCATGCCTGCCAGCCAAGCGGTACCTAGGTTACATAAATTTGGTGCGCGCAGCAACCAGTACAGCACCACCACCAACATAAAATCGGGCCTAAAAATAATGCCTTGCCCCACCCAGGGAAACAGCTGGCACAACAGCGCAATCAGCAAGGTAAAGTAAACACTTACCAGGCTAGTGTGCCGCATTTTGTTTAACTTTCTTCTTATTTTTAATAGCAGATTGTGGGTTTTCTTCGCTATCTATTTTCTTGTCTGCCGCAATAGTTTGGTTAATTTCCGCTTCTTTTACTTCGGGCAGTTCCAGTAATAATAATTGCAAGTGATTGGTGACATCAGCCACTGGCGTGCAGACGATTTTTGCAAATGGTGATTCTGGATTTTGCAAAATATTGGTCACTGTCGCCACTGCCAAACCTGCAGGGTAAACACCATCGATGCCAGAAGTCACCAATTTATCGCCCACTTTAATATCGACATTGGTGGGTAAATACGGAATATCCAACGTATTATTGCCCTCGCCAAAGGCAATGGCGCGTAGCTGGTTGCGCTCAATTTGAATCGGGATAGAAAGCTCTTTATCGGTAATTAATGTGACCTCTGACGTAAACGGGTACACCCTAGTTACTTGACCAATAATGCCCTTAGAATCTACCACCGCTTGACCCGCTTTAATAGTGTGCTGACTACCGCGATTGACCACCACCGTTTTAGTAAAAGGGTCGCGCCCCATATGCGAAATTTCACCCAGCACTGCCCGTGGTTGAATAGGAATATTGCCATTTAGCAAGCTACGCAAGTGATTATTTTCTGATTGAATGGTGCTTAAGCGTTGCAACATCACTTTGTGTTCAAACGCTTGCTGTTTAAGCACATAGTTTTCCTGCACCAGTTGGTTGTGTACAGAGAAATATTTATTAATATCGCGAACCCACTCGCTGGGCGCATTAGCCAGAATTTCTAGTGGATGCAATGCAGCAATAAAAGCCTGTCTCGCGTGCGATAAGTAATTTAAGCGCGCATCAACAGCCATAAAAATAATTGATAACGCACAGAAAAATACCATGCGCGAGAAAGCGCTAGCGCCGCGGGCAAAAAAAGCTGGAGTTTGTTGGGTTTCTAGCTTTTGATGAACACCTTTAAGCATGCCAACGTAATGAATAATTTGATTTTGTTGGTAAGTGCTTACTCATGCGCAAACACATTGCCCAGCTTATCCATTTCTTCTAATGCACGGCCGCAACCACGCGCAACGCAGGTCAATGGGTCTTCGGCCACTATCACTGGCAAGCCAGTCTCCTCAACCAATAAACGATCTAAATCACGCAATAGTGCGCCACCGCCCGTTAGTACCATGCCTTTTTCAGCAATGTCTGCGCCTAATTCTGGCGGGGTTTGCTCAAGTGCAGATTTTACCGCACCAACAATGGCGTTTAATGGTTCTGTTAAGGCTTCTAAAATTTCGTTGCTAGAAATGGTAAATTTACGCGGCAAACCTTCTGCTAAGTTACGGCCTGTCACTTCCATTTCTAGTACTTCACTGCCAGGAAAAGCCGAGCCGATTTTCTTTTTAATCGCTTCGGCAGTTGGCTCAGAAATTTGCATGCCGTAGTTGCGGCGAATGTAATCAATAATGGCTTGGTCAAATTTATCGCCACCCACGCGCTCACTTTTGGCGTACACAATGCCGCCCAATGAAATAACACCCACTTCAGTGGTACCACCGCCAATATCTACCACCCTGCTACCAGTCGCTTCTGCAACGGGCATATCAGCACCAATTGCCGCTGCCATCGGCTCTTCAATCAAAAATACTTGTTTAGCGCCTGCGCGCTCGGCCGATTCTTTAATGGCACGGCGCTCTACTTGTGTAGAGCCGACTGGTACGCAAATAATAATGCGCGGGCTGGGTGAAAACCAACGGGATTCGTGTACTTTGCGGATAAAAAATTTGAGCATTTGCTCGGTAATGGTAAAGTCAGCAATCACGCCATCTTTCATGGGGCGAATGGCTTGAATATTGGCAGGCGCACGACCCAGCATGCCTTTGGCATCGGTGCCCACAGCCAACAACACTTTTTTGCCGTTTGGGCCACCTTCTAGACGAATCGCGACAACAGAAGGCTCGTCTAACACGATGCCCCTGCCGCGCGCATAAATCAGTGTATTGGCAGTGCCTAAATCGATTGCTAAATCATTTGAAAAATAACTATTGATGAAACCGAACATATTGTTTTATCCTGTGCTTTGCGCGAATGTTTACATGACTTATTTTGTGCGCCTAAAGCCATGCTTTAAAATCAAAGGTATAATAACTTAAATTGTAACTAAAATTATGGTTTGTGACCAAATTTAAGTCACATTTACACATTGTTACAAACAAAACTCTTTACACAACCCAAATTTATTTTATGGCACTTAACATTAGTGATATTAAACGTATAGCACACTTGGCGCGGATTGAAATTAGCGAGCAAGAAGCAACACAAACGCTGACCAAATTAACTGGTATTTTAGGCTTAATCGAGCAAATGCAAGCGGTAAATACCACTGGTATTACACCCATGTCGCACTCGCAAAATGTAGTGCAAAGGTTGCGCGATGACGTGGTAACGGCCACCAATGTGCGCGAGGCGTTTCAAGCCAATGCGCCAAAAATTGGCAATGGTTCGGCTGAGCCAGCGGTTGCTGGTGGTTTGTATTTAGTACCGCAAGTGATTGAATAGGCTGTACTTAATAATTAACAACACAATTAAACCCATGATTAACAACAGCTTAAAACAATTTAGCCAAATGCTGGCTAAAAAACAAATATCCAGCGTTGAATTAACGCAAACTTTTTTAGACCGTATTGCAAAATATAACCCCAATATTAACGCTTACATCGCACTGGATGACGCTAAAGCACTGGCACAAGCTAAAGCTGCCGATGTCTTAATTGCCAAAGGTGAGGCACAGCCGCTAACAGGTATTCCATTTGCACAAAAAGATATTTTTTGTGCGAAAAATTGGCCAACCACGTGTGGTTCAAAAATGTTGGCAAATTTTATTGCGCCGTATGACGCGCATGTCATTAGCCAATTTGACGCGGCTGGCGCGGTGAATTTGGGCAAAACCAATATGGATGAATTCGCCATGGGTTCATCCAACGAAACCAGTTATTTTGGCGGCGTTAAAAACCCGTGGGATTTCGATCGCGTACCTGGTGGCAGCAGTGGCGGTAGCGCGGCGGCAGTTGCAGCGCGGCTATGCGCGGCAGCAACGGGTACTGATACTGGCGGTTCGATTCGTCAGCCAGCCAGTTTATGCGGTTTTACAGGCTTAAAGCCGACTTATGGTTTAGTGTCGCGCTACGGCATGATAGCGTTTGCATCTAGCTTAGACCAAGCAGGGCCAATGGCAAAAAGTGCCGAAGATTGCGCGTTGATGCTAAACGTGATGGCAGGTTTTGATGAGCGTGATTCGACCAGTTTAAATCACCCTAAAGAAGACTACACGCGCGGTTTAGCGGCGATGCAATCCGGCAAACCACTTAAAGGTTTACGTATTGGTTTGCCCAAAGAGTATTTTGCAGATGGTCTGGAAGCCAATGTTGGTGCGGTGGTGCAGGCAGCGATAAATGAATACAAAAAGCTAGGTGCAGAAATTATCGATATTTCGCTGCCAAATTCGCAGCTATCAATTCCCGTGTATTACGTGCTGGCGCCTGCCGAGGCCAGCTCAAATTTATCGCGTTATGATGGCGTACGCTATGGCCACCGCGCGGCAGAATATGGTGATTTAAACGATATGTACATGAAAAGCCGTGCTGAAGGTTTTGGCGCAGAAGTGAAACGGCGTATTTTGATTGGTACCTATGTTTTATCTGCTGGCTATTACGATGCGTATTATCTCAAAGCCCAACAAATACGCCGTTTAATAGCCGATGACTTTGTGCAAGCATTTAAAAAATGTGACATTATTATGGGGCCAACCGCGCCAAGCACAGCGTTTAAAGCGGGTGAAAAAGCCGACGACCCAGTCGCCATGTATTTGCAAGATGTGTACACCATTGCCACTAATTTAGCAGGTTTGCCAGGCATGAGCATTCCTGCGGGTTTTAGCCCAAGTGCTGATGGAAAGCCCTTGCCTGTAGGCCTGCAATTGATGGGTAATTATTTTGATGAGGCGCGCATGCTAGAAGTGGCGCACGCCTACCAACAAGTGACAGATTGGCATCTCGCTATGCCAAAAGGTTTGGAGTAAAGCATGGATTGGGAAGTCGTTATCGGGTTAGAAACGCATACCCAACTTAAAACAAATACTAAAATTTTTAGTGGTGCATCAATTCAATATGGCGCTGCGCCTAACACGCAGGCGGATGAGGTGAGTACTGCCTTGCCAGGCGTGTTGCCCGTGTTAAACCGCCAAGCGGTGGAATGCGCGATTAAATTTGGGCTAGCCATTAACGCCGATATTCCTGCGCGCTCAGTATTTAGCCGCAAAAATTATTTTTACCCCGATTTACCAAAAGGCTATCAAATTAGTCAATTTGAGCTACCAGTTGTCAGCAAAGGTGCGGTGACCATACAAGTACCAGCCACTAAAAATAGTGAGACTTACGAAAAGGTGATTAATATTACCCGCGCACATTTAGAAGAAGACGCAGGCAAATCTAGCCACGGCGTGGTTGATGGCATGAGCGGCATCGATTTAAACCGCGCAGGTACCCCGCTTTTGGAAATTGTGACAGAGCCAGACATGCGTAGTGCCGCTGAAGCAGTGGCTTATGCAAAAAAATTACACGAGCTGGTGCAATGGATCGATATTTGTGATGGCAATATGCAAGAAGGCAGCTTTAGGTGCGATGTGAATGTGTCTGTACGCCAAAAAGGCACAGAAAAACTCGGTACACGGCGTGAAATTAAGAACTTAAATTCTTTCAAGTTTATGACGCAAGCGATTGAATATGAAACACGTTGGCAAATAGAAACGCTAGAAGACGGCGGAAAAATCCAGCAAGCAACGGTTTTATTCAACCCCGATACTGGCGAAACCAAAGCCATGCGCTCGAAAGAAGAAGCCAACGATTATCGCTACTTTCCCGACCCCGATTTATTACCACTAGAAGTGACTGCTGCTGATAAAGCACGCGTGCAAGCCACTATGCCAGAGTTGCCACAAGCGATGAAAGCGCGTTTTGAATCTGAATTTGGCTTAAGTAGTTATGATGCAGCGAGCTTAACCGCTAGCCGCGATGTGGCCGATTATTTTGTGGAAACAGTGAAACAAGGCGCGGAAGCCAAGCCCGCAGCCAATTGGATATTAGGTGCTTTAACCGCAAAACTAAATGCCGAGGATAAAACGATGCCCCGCAGCCCAGTATCGGCGCGGCTGCTGGCGATGCTGCTTAAAAGAGTGCAAGATAATACGATTTCTAATAATGCGGCTAAGCAAGTATTTGAGGCGATGTGGGCAGGCGAAAATGGCGGCGATATAGATGCAATTATTGCTGCAAAAGGCTTAAAACAAGAATCTAACAGCGGCGCGATTGAGGCGATTATTGATGAAGTGCTGAAAGCCAACCCAGCCATGGTGGAAGAATTTAAAGCAGGCAAAGAAAAAGCCTTTAACGCATTAGTAGGCCAAGCTATGAAAGCCAGTAAAGGCAAGGCGAACCCAGCACAAGTCAATGAAATTTTGAAACAAAAACTAGCGGGATAATTTTTTAGTTACTTAAGCTTAGCTATTAAATTTGCTATCTATTTTCAACAGGCTGAATCATTGCCTGTGCTGCCACTGGCGCAGCTGTTGGCTTGGTGTTTTCTGCCGGGTTGGTAGTTGCGGCTATTGTAGGTTGTTTAATTGCCACAAAACGCGCTTTATCCTCAGCATAGTTTTTACGTGTTTGCTCCATCGCTAGCTTATGCTCATTAACTTGTTTATCAATACGACCATTTTGCGCAATTGCGTCTTTAAATTCTTTATCTAAATGTGCTGGAATAGGTTTTTTGCGCGCCTTAAAGCCTTCTGCAGTTTGCTTGTTACGCGCAATACGGCCGTTTAAGCTTTCTTTTTGCGCTGCCAAACTGGTCAATGCCGCTTTATCCATCTCTAGGCTGCGGTCGCGTGCCAAGTCAATTTCATTAGCGCTGGTGTAAGACGCCAATAAGATTTTATCTTTGCGGTCTTGCGCTAATTTTTGCGCATCTAACGCGGTATCTTTGGGTGATACGACAACATTTTTTTTGGTCACCATGCCTTGTTTGTTCATTTCTACATTAGTTTTGCTTTCTTCAAAGCTGGGCGGGCGGTCACCATAATGTGTGACACCTTTGTTATCTACCCACTTCACAATTTTAGCGTCGGCATAGGCCACTTGCGCATTAAGTAATGCGCTAGAAATTAATATAAAAAACAGTTTTTTCATGCTTTGTTTCATCTAACCTTTAAACAATTACGCCATATTGTTGGCGATACGCTTGTATATTAAGCAAATGCTGTGCCATATCTTGTTGATTTGATGCATATTCCAGCAAATCGCTTAAATTGGCAATACTGCTAACGGGTAAATGGTAGTTAGCTTGCACTTCTTGCACGGCCGATAATTCACCCAAGCCTTTTTCTTGGCGATCTAGCGCAATCGCCACACCGCAAGGCACAGCGCCCTGTTGCCTAATTAAGTCTATCGATTCGCGCACAGAGGTGCCTGCCGAAATCACGTCATCGATGATGAGCACACTACCCTGCAGCGGCGCACCAACAATTAAACCGCCCTCGCCGTGGTCTTTGGCCTCTTTGCGATTGTACGCATAGGGCACATTGTGACCATTTTTGGCATAAGCAATGGCAATACTGGCGGCTAAAGTAATGCCTTTGTAGGCCGGGCCATACAACATATCAAACTGTATTCCTGACTTTTGTATGCTTTCGGCGTAAAATTCGCCCAGTTTTAGTAAGCTGGTTCCATCGTTAAATAGGCCAGCATTGAAGAAATACGGGCTTAAGCGGCCAGCTTTGGTTGTAAATTCACCAAATTTAAGCACCTGTTTTTGAATAGCAAATGCAATAAAATCTTGGCTAAACTGTCGATTAACAATTGACATGATATTTTTAAAAGAAAGACAATAATGCGTATTATAACGGCTAATTTAAACGGCATACGCTCTGCCACCAACAAAGGTTTTTTTAACTGGTTGCAAAGCACGCAGGCCGATGTGATTTGCGTGCAAGAGTTGAAAGCGCAAGCAGCTGATATGACAGCAGAAATGCTGGCTCCGGCAGGCTATATTGGCTATTTTCATTATGCCCAAAAAAAGGGTTATAGCGGCGTTGGCCTTTACAGTAAAACCAAGCCAGATGCCGTCATTGAAGGCATGGGCAAAGGATATGAAGAGATAGATGCGGAAGGTCGCTATATAGAGGCGCGGTTTGGTAATTTAAGCGTGGTTTCATTGTATTTGCCTTCGGGCTCTAGCGGCGAAGAGAGACAAACCTTTAAATTTAGTGTTTTGGCACGTTTCATGCTTATGTTAGAGGCGCTTAAAAATAGCGGGCGCGACGTTGTTGTGTGCGGCGATTGGAACATTGCCCACCAAGAAATTGATTTAAAAAATTACAAAGGTAATCGCAAAAATTCTGGTTTTTTGCCAGAAGAGCGGGCTTGGATGACCGATTTATTAGGCCGTGTTGGTTGGATGGATGTTTACAGATTTTTACATCCCGCCGTAACAGACGAATGTTACACTTGGTGGAGCAATCGCGGTGCGGCTTACGAAAAAAATGTCGGTTGGCGTATTGATTACCAAATTGCAACGCCAAGCTTGACAAAAAAGGCTTTTAAGTCAATCATTTACAAAGATGAGCGATTTAGTGACCATGCGCCATTGATGGTAGATTATAGTTAAAAGCACAGCTAATAGCATAGTTAAGAATACAGATAAAACATGAATCAGAAAAAACAAACAATTTGCATTTCACTGTTATTAGCGGCCATGCTGCAAACCGCAGCCATTAGCGCGAGTGCGGGCAGCATCAGCATGTTATCAAATGCTGGGTTATCAAATACTAGCTCTGTCAGCAGTGAGTCTGCTAGTGGCAGTATTAGCGATGTATATTCTGATATTGACATGCGTATACACTTGGCCACCAAAGCAGGTGCCGCACCATGTGCCGCACTACAATGTGCAGAAAATTTAGCTTTTGATGCACGCGTGAGCGCAATTGGCCGCTATTTAAGCAAAGCGGCAATCATGGTTTATCCAAAGCAAGAGCAACTGATTCAGCGCATGGTATTTTCGGTGGCCGAGAAGCAAGACCCAGGTACTGCATCTAATAACAAAGGCCAGATCAAGGTGTTTCGTGGCGTGCAAAACTTACAGTTAAGCGATGATGCATTAGGTTTTGTGCTAGCACGCGAGATGTCACACGTTATTGCTGGTCATCACTCTACTAACACTTCTACCAAGCTTATTATTTCTGCGCTGGCTAGCGTGTTGTTTCCTGCAGTGGCCATTATTGGTGCATCTAGCACCGCCGCCCAAGCCAGTACAGCCACTACATTGCTTACCAGTGCTGCATCTACTGCCACATCGATGGTGGGGGGCGAGGTGGCAATGGCAAAAATGAAACCGACACAACTTAGCCAAGCAGACGAAATAGCACGCAATATTATGGACAAAGCCGATTGGGATATGCGTTCTGCACAAAGTGTGCTGTTGCAAGACGAGCTATCAAAAAGCGCATGGTTGCTAGACTTAGAAGTGAGTTGTTTACAATTAGCAAAATTGGTTGATGCTGAAGATGCCCAAATAACGCCGTTAGTTGGCGATTTTGAACTGGAACAAATTGCGAACCAATCAACAGATGAAGTATCGGTTGAAGCGCTTGCCGAGCAGTCTACACAAACGCAAATGCAAACGAATAAAGAACTAGAGCAAGTAGAAGAAATTTTACTGGAATCAGAAGTATCTTCAGACGCAGAAACCGACGGTATAAAAATCACGCCGCTACCAGCCAGTATTGATGCGGGTTCCAAGGCATCGTTATAAATGATGTTATCTAAAAGTAGTTTTTTGTAAGGCAAAAATCTCTCTAGCGACTAAATCATATTACTAGCAAGCAATTAATTGTCTAGTTTTCATCTTGTGTCACTTTTTGGTGCTGCGCAAGATTGATTGATAACCAATTTCGAGAGGATTTAACATGTCAACATCATTAACAAACAAAGGTACGTTATTAGCAATTGGCGCCGCCGCATTAATACTATCTGGCTGTGCTAGCAGCGGCAATAAAGCGGCTATGGAAAAATCTGCAGAAGGTGGCACAATGGCAGTGCATTGTGCTGGTTTAAATTCATGCAAAGGCACTAGCGATTGCAAAACCGCAGAAAACGCATGTAAAGGCCAAAATGCTTGTGCAGGTCATGGTTTTTTAAGTATGGCAAAATCAGATTGCCAAGCCAAAGGTGGCAAAATTATCTAAGCAACAACGCTGATAATGATGCCGCCTAATTTTTGGGCGGCATTTTTATTTTAATACAAAACATATGCTAAAAATAGACCCAAAAAATACCACAAAATTGCCCAATTTAGGCTTTGGCTTGGGTTTGCGTACCGAGCATTACCACCCAATTTTACAAACTAAACCCAAGGTTGATTGGTTTGAAGTGCTTAGCGAAAATTATATGGTGCCAGGTGGCAAGCCATTGTATTTTTTAGATAAAATTCGCGAAAACTATCCAGTGGTGATGCATGGTGTGTCGCTTTCAATCGGTTCGACCACATCATTTAACAGTGATTATTTGCGCGATTTAAAAAAACTTGCCAATAGAATCGAGCCCGCTTGGATATCTGATCATTTATGCTGGACAGGCGTACACGGCCATAACATGCACGATTTATTGCCGCTGCCCTACACCGAAGAAACGGTAGCGCACGTAGTTGCGCGGATAAAACAAGTACAAGATTATCTAGGCAGGCAAATTTTGCTAGAAAACGTATCTAGCTACGCCAGTTATGTTGATAGCAGCATGACCGAGTGGGAGTTTATTTGCCAAATTGCTGAGTCAGCAGATTGCTTGCTGCTGCTAGATGTGAACAATATTTATGTGAGTAGTTTTAATCACAACTTTGATGCCAAAATGTTTATCGATGGCGTGCCACAGAAACGTATTCAACAAATTCACTTGGCAGGCCACAATAATCATGGCGATTACATTATTGATACGCACGATGCACCTGTTATCGACCCAGTGTGGCATTTATACGAATATGCGATTGAAAAATTTGGCGCGGTTTCTACCATGATAGAGCGCGATGACAACATACCAGAATTGGCTGTTTTGGTAGATGAGCTTAACATTGCAAGAAAACTTTCAGAAAAAGTACTGGCCTGCAAGCCACCAAATACAAAACCAATGGCCATGCGGCCTACAGAGCATGCCAAATAAACATATGACAATGTAAAAATATGACGATGTAAAAATATGACAAGCCTTAGCCAATTACAAACAGATTTTATGGCCTATTTGCTAGATGAAACCAATGGTGCCAGCTTTAAAACCCAAATCATTAACGACCAAAAAGTGGGTACCGATAAGCGCTTAAGTATTTATGCAGATGCTTACCGATTACGCATTATAGAGGCGCTGGCAAGCGCTTACCCCAAGCTTAAAATGCTGCTAGGAGATGATTTTTTTGACCAAGCCGCGCGCAGTTATATCGATAAATTTCCATCAACTTATTGCAATATGCGCTGGGTTGGCGGCGAAATGGCTGCGCATTTGCAACAAATTTTGCCGCAACACCCAGTGGCGGCCGAGATGGCCCAATTTGAATGGACGTTGGGTTTGGCTTTTGACGCCGCCGATGCGCCCGCAAAAACGCTGCAAGATTTAGCTAACATTGCGCTAGAAAACTGGCCAGATTTAATTATTGGCTTGCATCCATCGGTAAAAATATTAGATTTGCAATGGAATATTGTGGCAATTTGGAATGCGTTGAATTTACAAAACACGCCGCCACAACCTGCAAAAACCATGCTGCCATGCTTGGTTTGGCGACAAGATCTCAATGCACATTTTCAAACAATTTCTAAGCAAGAATATAGCCTTATCCAATGCATGGCTCTGCAAGCCACATTCGGCGGACTTTGCGAGGCAGTTGAAAACGCTCGCACTGGCGATAATGGCGCTGCCATGCAGCAAGTTGCTACGTATATGGCAGGCTGGCTTAACGCTGGGCTCATCAGCAATATTCAAACCGCAGCTGAATAAACTGCAATAGCACAAAATAATTGTAATTAAACCGCGCCCAGCGCGACCAAGTAATTGGACCGCTTTTTTGCGATTCAAATAAATCTAACTATTTTATCGAGAGGTTTTCAAATGTACACACAAACAACTTTTACTAAATTGGCTATTGTATTAGCTAGCATTTCTGCATTAACTTTAACAGCGTGCGCAAGCAGTGGCGACAAAGAAGAGATGATGAAAAAAGACGAAATGATGAAGAAGGAAGAAATGATGAAAAAAGAGGAAATGATGAAGAAAGAAGAAATGATGAAAAAAGAAGAAATGGAAATGAAAAAATAAATTCTATCATTCGTTTTTTCACGACAAAAAAAGAATGCCCTGCAAGCCAATATATATGCGGCTTGCAGGGCATGCTAATTAATAAGTATGGTTTTTAGCATTTAACCATTACAAAACTTAAGCGCCAAGCTTTGTAAAATCTCACCAGTTTGGCTGTTTTGTACAAACACCACAGCGCCCGCATCGCGCTTATTCCAAGCTGCATCTAAATTAAAGTTTTTGCTAAATTCATTTTGATTACTAATTTGATAAGCGCCAAAAAACTCACGCACTACATAATCATGTTTTAACTCGCGGCCACTATTTTCGCCAGCATTTATTTTGCTGCTCAGTTTGTTTTCATAAATTGCCACAAATACATCTACGTTTTTTGCATCGGCTGGGTTGGTGGTTTGCGCGCTGGTTTTAAGCGTAATTTTTCCGTTTTCTTGCACTGCATCAAGCGTTAAATTGGCACGCGAAGCTATTTTTTGATTAGCGGCTACGCTTTGGCTTAAGCGGGAATTATCCCAGCCCTTAAAATCGCGCCCGTTCATCACAAATTGTGGCGTGTACACAAAACCAGCACCGCCAAAAGCAGCCGTTTTGCGTTGACGATCAGAATATTCCGCTTTACTGAATTTATCTTTCCAGCCAATGTAATCCCAATAATCCACATGAAAAGCTAATGGCGTAAATTTACTTGGGTCATTTTTTTGGCCACTCAACCATTTATCGGCAGGCGGGCAGCTGCTGCAACCCTCAGAGGTGTAAAGCTCTAGCAATGGCACAGTTACAGCACCACTTTTGGCACTGCATTCGGCGGCAAAAGATATGCTCTGGAAGGCGCATAGAATAAGGCTGCTGGCGATGCTCATTTTGGAAGAAAAGCGCATAAAAACTCCTTTTTTGGTAGTGCAAGTTAGTCGCTACATTTATTGCAACCTTACAGATTTTTCACTACATAGTTGCCGTTTGGTTAAAATGTCATTTTAAATATACAAAAAATCACTATGAATCAACTTCAGCGCATCCATCGTTTAGTCGCCATTTTATTGCTGGGTTTTGCTTCAGGCTTGCCGCTAGCGCTTACTGGTCAAGCCATGCAAGCGTGGCTAACGACAGATGGTGTGGCCATTGCAACGATTGGTTTTTTGGCCTTAGTGGGCATGCCATACACCTTTAAGTTTTTGTGGGCACCTCTGATGGATCGCTTCGAGCTGCCTTTGTTCGGCCGCAGACGTGGCTGGTTGGTAGTATCGCAATTGTTACTTGCAGCTAGTATTTATTATTTATCCACTGTTTCGTTTGCGCTAAAACCTGCTGTATTTGCCGCTATTGCCTTATTAATTGCCTTTTTATCAGCATCACAAGATATTGTAATCGACGCTTACCGTACTGATTTATTGCGCGCCGATGAGCGCGGCATGGGTGCATCCATGTCGGTACTGGGTTACAGAATTGGCATGATTGCATCGGGCGGCATTGCACTTATTTGGGCCGAGCAATGGCAAAGCTGGGGTAAGGTTTATGCGGTAATGGCAATGATTATGTTGGGCGTGGCAGTGTTTTCATTACTATTTTTGCCTAGTGTAAAAAGTGATATTAAACCGCTGGCAAGCGACCCCAAAAAAGAACTCATTGGATTTTTAGCGATGTTATTGGGCGTGTTGGCGGGCGTATATTTGGTGCGCTTTGGCTTTAACTTGGCTGGTATCAATTTGCAAGAAGCCAATAAATGGGTGCAATTGGCGTATGTAATGGCAAGCCTAGCAGTGGCTCTGCCATTGGGTTTGCGGGCAGCGCAAAAAGCTGGCTTTGCCACGCTTAATCAATCGCTGGCGAGTTATTTTAGCCAACGCGGCGCTTGGGCATTTTTAATTTTAATTATTTTATACAAGCTGGGCGATGCCTTTGCTGG
The DNA here is from genome assembly GCA_031429035.1 of Methylophilaceae bacterium. Lineage (GTDB taxonomy): Bacteria > Pseudomonadota > Gammaproteobacteria > Burkholderiales > Methylophilaceae > Methylotenera_A. Next base: position 2,496 of record JANOYU010000054.1, on the reverse strand, counting down.
CAGCTTATTCACACCATTTTTACTTAAAGGCATGGCTTTTAGCCAAATTGAGGTTGGCATTGTCAATAAAATCATTGGCATTTGGCTTACCATTATTGGCGCGTTTTTAGCGGGCTTGCTGATGATACGGCTGTCACTTTTTCAAGCCTTAATGTCTTTTGGCATTTTGCAATTATTATCTAACTTTGGTTTTTACGCGCTGGCTATTTTGGGCAAAGGTGCTTGGGGCAGCTTTATGCTCATGCCGTTCAATTTAGGTTTTGTGTCGGTGCTAGAGCCCACACAAATCGATATGCTGTTAATGAGTGCAATTGCCCTAGAAAATATTACCAGCGGCATGGGTACGGCGGCATTTGTGGCGCTGCTGATGAGTTTGTGTAATAACCAGTTTAGCGCCACGCATTATGCGCTTTTGTCAGCACTTGCCGCTGTAGGCCGCATTTATGTCAGCCCAGTGGCAGGCGTGTTATCGGAGAGTTTTGGCTGGCCAAACTTCTTTTTATTCTCGGTAGTGATGGCAGTACCAGGCGTGACAATGCTATGGTGGATGAAGGAATCTGTGCAGAAAATCAGCCAGAAGGTTGGCTAATACTTTTAAAAAGTTATTTTTAACTATCTACCAAATATCCGTATGCTAAATAAAGAATAATGCCAGCTGTAAAAATACAAACTGCGATAATAGTTTGTTTAGTTGATTTGTATCTCAGTTCGATTTCATCTAGTTTCATCTGAGCGTATTTTTTGTTAGATTCCTCTAAGTCTCTTAAGTCTGATAAAATTTCTTTACGTTCTTTGTCATCAATTCCGCTAAACTCAGAAACCTCTTTTTTTAGTTTTTCAATATCTTCACCCATAACGTTAATTTGATTTCAACCGATACATGGCCAAATTACCCAATAAATTCGGCATAAAGCTCACTTCATTACCTTCGGTAATCACTTTGCGTTCAATCACGGTAATTTTGTGATTTTTACAAAATTGGTCGAAGTCGTTAATGGTGCAAAGGTGTACGTTTGGCGTGTCAAACCACTGATAAGGCAGATCTTTTGACACTGGCATATGGCCACCACTAGCAATTTGAATGCGGTTACGCCAATAGCCAAAATTAGGAAAAGTCACAATCACTTCGCGCCCCACGCGCAACATTTCTTGCACAATTTCTTCAGTATTGTGCATGGCTTGCAAGGTTTGCGACAGGATTACGGTGTCGAACGATTGGTCTTCAAAGCCGGATAAACCTGCCTCTAAGTCCATTTGGATGACGTTAGTGCCGTTTTGCATGCAGGCCAGCCAATTGGCATCGTCTTTTTCTACCCCGTAACCTTTTGTCTCTAACGAAGCGCGTAAAAATTGCAACAAAGTACCATCGCCACAGCCTAAATCGAGTACCTTTGAGCCAAAACCCACCCAACTTGCGATAATTGCAAAATCTTGGCGGAATTGGTCGTTATAATTTGTAATATTTACATTATTTTGCATGGTTAAGCCTTGTGGCTATTGATAAGCCGCCCCTCTCCCCAACCCTCTCCCGCAAGCGGGCGAGGGGGTTAAAACCGCGAACTGCTATATCCATGTCGCCTGCCGTCAGCGGACGGGGGTTAAAACAGCGAACTGCCATATTCATGCCCTCGCCCGGCAGCGGGAGAGGGTGCGCGACAGCGTGGGAGAGGGGCAACGTTGCAAAATGAGACGGCCTTGTAAAATCCACTTGCTGCGTTAAAAATCGTTTAAGCGTAATCATCATCTTAAACCTCAATCTTGTTAAAATAACTACGCAATATGCTGTGATAATGCTTATCTGGCATTAAAAATGCGTCGTGCCCATGCGCAGCCGTCACTTCGGCGTAGCTCACGGTTAGCTCGTTATCTAGCAGCGCTTTTACAATTTCGCGTGAGCGGGCGGGCGAAAAACGCCAATCGCTGGTAAACGAAACCACTAAAAATTGTGCGCTAACTTGCTTTAAAGCAGCACTTAAATCACCGCCAAAATCTAGTGCAGGGTCGTAGTAATCTAGCGCGCGCGTCATGCGTAAATAGGTGTTGGCATCAAACTCGCCGGCAAATTTATCGCCTTGGTAGCGCAAGTATGATTCCATTTCAAATTCCACATCAAAGCTATATTTAATATCACTTTTTAGCTTGCGGCCAAATTTTTCGCCCATCGCATCATCGCTTAAATAAGTGATGTGGCCAAGCATCCGCGCGATTCTTAGCCCGCGCCGCGGCACGGTGTTGTGGCTGTAATAATCGCCATCGTAAAACTCGGGGTCGGTCATAATCGCTTGCCGAGCGACTTCGTTAAAGGCGATATTTTGCGCGGTTAAGTTAGGCGCGCTGGCAATTACTAAGGCATGCTTTACGCGGTCTGGAAACATCAGCGTCCATTGCAGCGCTTGCATGCCGCCCAAGCTGCCGCCAATCACTGCGGCCAGCGTTTCAACGCCCAAATAATCCAACAAGCGCGCTTGTGAATTCACCCAATCTTCCACCGTAACA
>JANOYU010000053.1:0-6055 GCA_031429035.1 Methylophilaceae bacterium | reverse complement strand
ATTCTGACTGAAGAGCAAGCGGCTGAGAAAAACCAAAGCGAATACAGCAATGTAAGCCAGTTGTTTATGGAAAAATTGGACGTAGATGAAGAAGTAGCAGATATTTTGGTGCAAGAGGGGTTTAGTACGTTGGAAGAAATTCCCTATGTGCCATTGGCTGAAATGGCCGAGATTGATGCGTTTGATGAAGACACGATTAATGAGTTGCGCTCACGCGCCCGCGCTGCACTTTTAACTGAGGCAATTGCCAAAGAAGAAAAGGTAGAAGAAGCGTCAGAAGACCTATTAACAATGGAAGGCATGGACGACAAGACCGCGCATCTATTGGCTTCTAAGGGCGTTTCTAGCATGGATGCACTAGCTGAATTAGCAGTGGATGAATTGGTGGAATTAACGGCGATGGATGATGAGCGTGCAAAAACGCTCATTATGACGGCGCGCGCGCCGTGGTTTAAATAGAACCTAAGATATTAAGTTGAAAATTAAAAGTAGTAAGACTCAAAGAGGAAGATAGGAACAGGACATGGCACAAATAACCGTTGCACAATTCGCCACAGAGCTAGGGCTGCCGTCAGCCTTGCTGCTAGAGCAGCTTAAAAGCGCGGGCGTGGTCAAATCTGCCCTTGAAGATAAGCTAGAAGAAGCTGATAAAACTGCGCTGCTAGAATACTTGCGCAAAGAGCATGGTTCGGCACAAGCACCAAAAAGCAAAATTACCCTCACGCGTAAATCCAATACTGAGATTAAAAAAACGGATAGCATGGGTAAGGCGCGTACTATTCAAGTAGAAGTGCGCAAAAAACGGGTCATTGATCGTAGTGAAACAGAAGCCGAATTACCAGTGCTAGAGCATGCGGCGCCAGAAGTGATATTAGAAGCGCAGGTTGACGAAGCGGTAGTGAATGAAACTATTGTAAATGAAGCGACAGGGACTGAGGAGGTTGCAGAAGTAGCTGCAGAGCCAGTGATTGAAGCTGCGCCAATTGTAGAGGCTGCGCCTGAAGTAAAATCGACCACCTTGCGCAAACAAGTGCTCACACCTGAGCAAATTGCCATGCGCGAGCAAGAGGCAAAACGCCACGCCACGCTCGCGCAAATGCAAGCGGACGACGTACGTAAAAAACAAGAACTCGTGCAACGCCGCGCCGATGAAGAAGCTAAAAAATTAGCCGAAGTAGCAGCGGCAAAAGCCAAAGCAGCTAAATTATCAGAAGGTACATTACATAAACCTGCCGCCAAAGTAGGCGCAGTGGTAAAGCCTGCGGTTAAAGATGCCAAAAAAGGCAAAAATACCAATAAAGATTGGACTGACGCAGAAAATAAAAAACGCGGCTTAAAAACACGTGGCGAAGTGAGTTTAAACCAAGGTTGGCGCTCGCCAAAAGGCAAGCACAGGTCGCATCATGAAGATGACTCGGAACACGCATTCAATGCGCCAACCGAGGCGATTGTGTATGAAATATTAGTGCCAGAAACGATTACCGTTTCTGAATTAGCGCACAAAATGTCGATTAAAGCAGCTGAAGTCATTAAGGTGCTGATGGGCATGGGTATGATGGTGACCATTAACCAAGTCTTAGACCAAGAAACGGCCATTATTTTGGTGGAGGAAATGGGGCACAAGGCGCAAGCCGCGGCAGCAAACGATCCTGAAATATTCTTAGAAGAAGCTGAGCATGCAGAGGCGATTTTAGAATCGCGTCCGCCAGTGGTTACGGTGATGGGTCACGTTGATCATGGTAAAACTTCGCTATTAGATTATATTCGTGCCAGTCGTGTCGCCAGTGGCGAAGCAGGCGGTATTACGCAGCATATTGGTGCTTACCATGTGGAAACGCCACGTGGCATGGTGACGTTTTTAGATACGCCAGGCCATGAGGCGTTTACCGCCATGCGCGCGCGTGGTGCAAAAGCCACCGATGTGGTGATTTTGGTGGTATCTGCCGATGATGGCGTGATGCCACAAACCATTGAGGCGATTCACCATGCCAAAGCGGCAGGTGTGCCAATTGTTGTCGCTATTAATAAAATTGACAAACCTGGTGCTGAGCCTGAGCGCGTCAAAATGGAATTAGTGGCGCAAGAAGTGGTGCCTGAAGAGTTTGGTGGCGAAGTGATGTTCCGCGAAGTATCAGCCAAAACTGGTAAAGGCATTGATGAATTGCTAGAAGCGGTATTGTTACAAGCCGAAATTTTAGAGTTACAAGCACCTAAAAATACCCCAGCCAAGGGCTTGGTGATTGAGGGTAGGCTAGATAAAGGCCGTGGTTCAGTCTCTACTATTTTGATTCAATCTGGTGTATTACGCCGCGGCGATATGATTTTAGCAGGCACCACCTTTGGCCGTGTGCGCGCTATGTTAGATGAAGCTGGTAATGAAATTAAAGAGGCTGGCCCATCCATTCCAGTGGAGATTTTAGGTTTAAGTGATGTACCAAGCGCGGGCGAAGAAGTGATTGTGTTGAATGACGAGCGTAAAGCACGCGAAATTGCCAACTTCCGTGCAGGCAAGTTCCGCGATGTGAAATTAGCCAAACAGCAAGCAGCCAAGCTTGAAAATATGTTTAACCAAATGGAAGATGGCGAAGTTCAAACGCTTAATCTGATTATTAAATCGGATGTGCAAGGCTCTTACGAAGCCTTGGCTACTTCATTACAAAAACTTTCTACCGCTGAAGTTAGAGTCAAAATTATCCATACTGGCGTAGGTGCAATTTCAGAATCTGACGTCAATTTAGCCAGTGCATCTAGCGCGGTGTTAATTGGCTTTAGCGTCCGTGCCGATGCTGGATCGCGTAAATTGATTGATAGCTTGGGCGTGGATGTACGTTATTACAACATTATTTATGAGGCTGTAGATGAAATAAAAGCAGCGCTGGGTGGCATGCTAAAACCAGAGCAACGTGAAAGCATGATTGGTACAGTAGAGATTCGCGAAGTGTTCCGTATCAGCAAAGTCGGCTCTATTGCGGGCTGTTACGTGCAAGATGGCTTGGTAAAACGTAATTCTAAAGTACGTGTATTGCGTGCCAATGTCATTATTCATACTGGCGAGCTTGATTCACTAAAACGCTTTAAAGATGATGTAAAAGAAGTGAAAAACAACTTTGAATGCGGCTTGTCGCTCAAAAACTACAACGATATTGAAGTAGGCGATTTGTTAGAAATCTACGAAGTAGTAGAAGTGGCGAGAACGCTTTAAATGGTAGATTTAAGTTAATGGCAAAAGAGTTTTCAAGGGCAACCAGAGTCGCCGAGCAAATGCAGCGCGAGTTGGCCGATTTGCTGATGTTTGAGGTAAAAGACCCGCGTGTGACCATGGTAACCATTACCGCCGTTGAGGTAACGGGTGACATGGCGCACGCCAAGGTTTTTTACAGCGCAGCTAAAAAATCAGACAGCCTACAAAATGGCTTAGAAAAATCCGCAGGTTATTTGCGCACACAAGTAGCCAAGCGCATGTTATTGCGCACAGTGCCGCAGCTGCATTTTGTGTATGATGAATCGATTGATATTGGCATAAAAATGGCACAATTGATTGATGCAGCGCGTGCCACCGATAAAGATCAAGATTAAAATTTAGATTCTTAATTATAAGCAATCGCTGTGCAATTTAAACGCATCAAAAAAAACGTTAACGGCGTTTTGCTTCTCGATAAGCCACTCGGTTTTTCATCCAACCAAGCCTTGCAAAAAGTAAAATGGCTGTATCAAGCTGCAAAAGCAGGCCACACTGGCACGCTAGACCCGCTTGCAACTGGCCTGTTGCCAATTTGCTTGGGCGAGGCGACTAAATTTGCACAATATGTGACGGACGCCGATAAAACTTACTTTGCTACCATTAAATTAGGTGCTACCACCACCACGGGCGATGCTGAAGGCGAGGTGTTAACGACTTCAGCTGTGAATGTGAATAAAACGCAATTTCAAGCCGCAGCGCGGCAATTTATTGGTGAGATTTCGCAAATGCCACCCATGTATTCCGCACTAAAGCACGAGGGTAAGCCTTTATATGAATACGCCAGAAGTGGCGTGGATATTGCCCGCCAGGCACGCTTAATTACGATTAAAAATATCGTTTTAGATACTTTTTTGGACGATATTGCGCAAATCACCGTGGTTTGCAGCAAAGGTACTTACATTCGCACATTGGCGGAAGATATTGGCGCAGCGCTTGGCTGCGGTGCGCATTTAGTCGGCCTGCGCCGCACAGAAACCGCAGGATATTTGTTGCCGAATGCCGTCACCATTGAACAGCTAGAGGCAATGTCGAGTGATGAACGTGATGCTTTGTTAATGCCTGTCGATTCTGCCATTGAGCATTTACCAAAAGTTGTATTAAACGCTGATGCCGCCTTTTACATGTTGCAAGGTCAAGCCGTGTGGCAAGCAGGCAAAACGCCAGCAGGTGATTTGCGCTTGTATAACGAAAATAGTCAATTTCTAGGTTTAGGCTGCATGCAAGATGACGGCAAAATTGCGCCCAAGCGATTAATTCAAAAAATTCAATCAAATTAATGGCTTGCCTAATAAAATTACCTTGTTTAAAACAAATAATCCCACTATAATGCGCCCTCGTTGTAAATGAATGCATTTGCGGTTAGGCTTGTTTGTATAAACAAATTTTGCTGCGCTTACATTGACGCTAACTATCATAAAGGAAATAAAGATGGCAATTACCGCAGTAGATACCGCAAAAGTGGTGGCAGAATACCAAACAAAACAAGGTGATACAGGCAGCCCAGAAGTACAAGTGGCTTTGTTAACCAATCGTATTAATTACCTAACCGAGCATTTTAAAGCCAACAAAAAAGATAATCACTCACGTCGTGGTTTGTTGGCCATGGTTTCGCAACGTCGTCGCTTGTTAGATTATCTAAAAAGCCGTGATGTTGCGCGCTATCAAACACTGATTGGTCGTCTAAGTTTACGTAAATAATTGTTATAAAGTGCAAACTTTATAATCAAGAAAAGCCGATTGCATGGTGATATGCGTCGGCTTTTTGCATTAAATTTATCACTAAAATGTTGTTAATAAAGTAGTTATTATTGAGTTGCTTATTATTGGGTAGTGAATAGTAAGCTATTGAAATGAAAAGAGAAAAGGAAACCTAATGTTTAATATTACAAAAAAAAGTATTCAATTTGGCGCAAATACGCTCACCTTAGAAACAGGTGAAATTTCACGTCAAGCAGATTCAGCCGTTTTAGTTAGTTATGGCGATACCGTTGTATTGGTAGCCGTTACCAGCAAAAGTGAAGTAAAAGAAGGTCAAGATTTTTTCCCACTGACAGTGGATTACATGGAAAGAACTTACGCCGCGGGTAAAATTCCAGGTGGATTTTTCAAGCGCGAAGGTCGCCCTTCTGAGAAAGAAACGCTAACATCACGTTTAATCGACCGTCCATTGCGCCCATTATTCCCAGAGGCGTTTTACAACGAAGTACAAGTGGTTGCGACTGTGATGTCGAGTGACCCAGAAATTGATTCAGATATTCCAGCCATTATTGGAGCATCGGCCGCCATGTCATTATCAGGCATCCCATTTTTTGGCCCATTAGGCGCAGCGCGCGTGGGTTATATTGATGGCGAATATATCTTAAACCCAAGCAAAACAGAGCTTGAAACGAGCCAAATGGATTTAGTGGTTGCGGCCACTGAAACTGCCGTGATGATGGTGGAAAGTGAAGCCAAAGAGCTGTCAGAAGAAATAATGTTGGGCGCAGTGGTGTTCGGTCACGAGCAAATGCAAGCAGTGATTGCCATGATTAACGAAATGGTGCATGAGGCAGGTAAAGATGCTTGGGATTGGGCAGCACCAGAGCCAGACACTGCGTTAATTGCAAAAGTAGCCAAAATTGCAGAAAAAGACGTGTATGCAGCGTTTCAAATTAAAGCCAAAGGTGCGCGCTCTACTAAATTAGACGAAATTAAAAACCGTGTAATGAGCGAGTTGATTACTGAAAATACTAGCACCGAAGAAGCCAACAAAATTAAAGGCGAATTCTTTAATTTGGAAGCTAAAACCGTGCGTAGCCAAATTTTAAATGGCGA
>JANOYU010000052.1:0-9124 GCA_031429035.1 Methylophilaceae bacterium | reverse complement strand
AATTTCATCAAATGGTGCAATTTTTACCCAACGACTCATGTTTAACCTTTAAATATGTTTTGATATAAAATATTAAGAAACTACTAGCAAATACACAAGTAATATATTGATAATAAAAGAAAAAATAGCAATCCATTGCCATTTTACTAGCCTTGCGCGAGCAATAAGCGGGGTACGTACTACCGAGATAGGTTTTAGCTCGCCCACTTCGAGTGCTTTTAACATTTCTTCTGCGGTTTCAAAGCGATTTTTAGCATCGCGCGCGATGGCTTTGGCAATAATATTATCTAACCAAGCGGGAATATCGGGTCGGTAGCGCGTTAATGGCGTGGGTTCACCAAATTTGGGGTGCTGAAACGGCTCAACCTCGCCATAGGGATATTTGCGGGTAAGCAGGTGGTAAAGCGTGACGCCTGCAGCGTAAATATCACTTTGCGCATTAGCATCGGCACCCTCAAACAGCTCGGGCGCCATAAAGCTGGGCGTGCCAGGGTTGCTAGATTGCTTTTCTACATTTTCAAACTTGCCCACATTTTGACTATATGCCACGCCTAAGTCTAAAATACGTAGCCGCTGGTCGCTGCCTTGATGCACATTAGCAGGCTTTATATCGCGATGAATAATATTTAAGCGGTGCAATACACCAATACCGCGCATAATCTCTACACCCACTTTGCTAACGCCTACCGCAGTAAAATGGTGGCCACTATCTAGCCGCTGTTGCAGGGTTGCGCCTTCGTGCCAGCTCATGATGTAATAAAGCTTGCTACGTTTTTCAGTTGAAAGCGGCAAAATTTGTGGAACATATTGTGACACCACACGTTTTGCTAGCCATTCTTCATTCAGTAACGCATTGCAGCTATCAATATCGTCGGCCAATAATGGTTGCAAGGTTTTTAATACAAACAATTGATTAGTATCAATATTTTTAACTTTATACAGCAAGCTAGCACGCGATTCATGCAATATTTCTACCACTTCAAAATTATCTAGCATATCGCCAACATTCAATTTTGGTGGTACCAGTAGCTGTTTGCCGCCAGCTATTAAATCCGATAGTGATTCTCGGCCAATATCTGTTACTTTTATTACCACAACGGTGCTGTTATCTTGGCTATCTTTTTTTAAAGCCGTTTCGGTTAAGTATTCTGCCACCAATTTGGGTGAATCAAATTTGGTTAATCCAGCCTGAATGGCTTGTTCGCCTAAGCTATCCCACACACCATCGCTCATTAAAGCAAACACATCGCCTACTTGCAGATTGCCTTCACCAAAATCGGCAGTTAAATGTGCATCTAGGCCAATAGCGCGTTTTAGCACATGGCGCATATCGGGTCTATCCCACACATGATCGGTGGTGAGCTGCTTTAGCATGCCATCGCGCAGCAAATAAATACGCGTGTCGCCCACATGTGCCGAGTAATAACGCTGCCCGCGTAAAATAATCAATGACAGCGTAGTTGCCATGCCAGCCATGTCGCGATTAGCATTGGCTTGGCTCAGCACCCAGCGATTTGCTGCCACCAGCACTTTATCGAGCGATGCCAAAGGCTGCCAAGTATCAGGTGTGGCAAAATAATCTGCTGAAACGGTGCGCACCGTCATCTCAGACGCTTCACCACCGCCTGCATTGCCACTGACACCATCGGCCACTGCAAATAGGGCGCCTTTGGTGCTTAGTTGCTCGTTAACTGGTGTGACAATACCCACGTAATCTTCGTTACGCGCACGCGGGCCTGTAAGGCTAGATTGACCTATTTCAAAAGCTAAGGGCATGGCTAATTATACAGCGGCTGTTTAAACAAACGTATTGTTAAACAATTGCAGTGTTAAGCAAATGCAGCATTAAACAATTGCACTGGTTGCCGCACCCCATGTGGTACGCCAGCGGGTTTTTACGTTCAATAAACCTACCATCGCAAGCACCGCTAAACATGCAAATATCATTAAACCTATTTGATAGCTGCCAGTGCTTTGTTTAAAATAACCTAAACTTGCTGCCAAGTAAAAACCACCGACACCGCCCGCCATCCCTACTAGGCCTGTCATGACGCCAATTTCTTTGCGAAAGCGCTGTGGCACCAGTTGAAACACCGCGCCATTGCCCATGCCTAGTACTGCCATCACAGGTACGATAATCGCTAATGCCAGCAAATAAGTGGGCTGGCCAAAACTCATCACCAATAACAATATGGCAGCAATCGCGTACATTGCGAGCAGCGTACGAATACCGCCTATGCGGTCTGCAATTAGCCCGCCAATAGGGCGTACCAGCGATCCTGCAAACACGCACGCAGCGGTGCAATAACCCGCTTTTACCGGGCCAAGCGCATATAAATCGTTAAAATAAATAGTGAGGCTAGAAGCTAAGCCGACAAAACCACCAAAAGTGACGCTATAAAAAAACATAAACCACCAAGCGTCTTTGTCTTTTAATATAGCCAAATATTGGCTTAAAGACTTAGCAGGCGGCGCATCGGGTGCATCTTTTGCAAATATAAAATATACGGCTAGCGCAATGCCCAGTGGAATCAGTGCTAGGCCAAATACGTTATTCCAACCATAAGCTACCGCTAAACTGGGCGCAAATAGGGCAGCAAACACCGTGCCGCTGTTGCCTGCACCTGCAATACCTAGCGCTGTGCCTTGATGTTCTGGCGGATACCAACGACTTGCCAACGGTAGCGCAACAGCAAAAGCGGCGCCTGCAAACCCCAAACCAACGCCCAACATTAAGGCTTGTTGAAAGCTTTCAATACCGTGCAACCAAGCAACTAACAAGCTTAAAATAACAATAATTTGACCAATCAAGCCAGCTGCTTTGGGTTTAATTTGATCAACCAATACGCCCATCACAATTCGCAGCAATGCGCCTGCCAATACTGGTGTTGCAACCATTAAACCTTTTTGTGCGGGGCTAAGATGCAAGCTGGTGGCCATTTGCACGGCTAATGGGCCAAGTAGCACCCACACCATAAAACTTAAATCAAAATATAAAAATGACGATAATAATGTTGGCGTGTGGCCGGTTTTCCAAAAACTAGATTTCATTCATTTTTCCCTATAATTTAACTTATTATTTAAACTGTAATTGTTTCAAACTCTTTGTGGTTTTCGCTGTTTTTCACACGGTCGCTCCACGGCTCTACAGCGCCTTGCAAGGCATATAACAAGCGCTCGTAGGCCGCTTTGCGACCTTCATTGTCTTCGATTACACGCTGTTTTACGTATTCCAAGCCCATGCGGTGAATCCAATGTACGGTTCTGTCTAAATAACGCGCTTCTTCGCGATAAATCTGTATAAACGCGCCGCTATATTCCAGCACCTCGTCACTGGTTTTTACTTTGCATAAAAACTGCGCAACCTCAGTTTTAATGCCGCCGTTGCCGCCTACATAAATCTCCCAGCCAGAATCTACACCAATAATGCCAACATCTTTAATGCCAGATTCGGCGCAGTTGCGCGGGCATCCAGACACGGCAAATTTCACTTTATGCGGTGCCCACATATGGTCGAAGGCTTTTTCAATATCAATGCCCATTTGCGTGGAATTTTGCGTACCAAAGCGGCAGAATTCCGAGCCAACGCAGGTTTTGACGGTGCGAATGCCTTTGGCATAAGCATAGCCAGAAGGCATGTCTAAATCCTTCCACATGCCAACCAAATCTTCTTTTTTTACGCCCAGTAAATCGATACGCTGGCCGCCAGTGACTTTCACCATTGGAACAGCGTATTTATCGGCCACATTGGCAATTTTGCGCAATTGGTCTGGTGTAGTCACGCCGCCGTACATACGCGGAATCACCGAATAAGTGCCGTCTTTTTGAATATTGGCGTGGACTCTTTCATTGATAAAACGTGATTGTGGATCATCCACTGCCTCGTGCGGCCAGCTAGATAACAAATAATAATTAAGCGCTGGCCTGCAAGTGGCGCAGCCATTGGGCGTTCGCCAAGTCATGCCACGCATGGCATCGGGTATGTTCAAGTATTTATTTTTGCGGATTTCTTCACGCACTTCTTCATGATTTTTGTCGCTACAACCACAAATAGATTTGCTGGTAGATGGTGGCGCATAGCCACCGCCTAAAGTTGAAGCTAGAATTTGTTCAACTAGCCCAACGCAGCTGCCACAGCTAGAGCCTGCTTTGGTTTGTTTTTTAACATCGTCAATGGTGAATAAGCCTTGATCTTGAATGGCTTTAACGATGACACCTTTACACACGCCGTTGCAACCACACACTTCCATTTCATTGGTCATAGTCGCAGCTTTATCTTGGCCTTGATGGCCGGTATTGCCTAAGCTGTCTTGCCCAAACATGAGCGAATCACGAATTTCGTGTATGGCTTTACCGTCGCGCAACATTTGAAAATACCAAGCACCATCAGCGGTATCGCCATAAAGTACGCTACCGATGATTTTGTCATCTTTAATGACTAGTTTTTTGTACACGCTGCCAACTGCATCATGCAACACAATTTCTTCAGTGCCTTCGCCGCCGCTAAAATCGCCTGCGCTAAATAAATCAATGCCGGTTACTTTCAGCTTGGTAGAAGTCACTGAGCCTTTATAGGCGCCAATACCGTAATTGGCCAAGTGGTTAGCGCATACTTTGGCCATTTCAAACAGTGGTGCAACAAGCCCATAACTAATACCGCGATGCGCCACGCATTCGCCCACCGCATACACGCGTGGGTCGTAGGTTTGCATGGTGTCATTAACTACAATGCCTTTATTGCAATGGATGCCAGCTGATTCTGCTAGTGCAAAATTGGGACGAATACCCACTGCCATTACAATTAAATCAGCTGGCATGCTTGTACCATCTGCAAAATGAATGGTATCAACACGATTATTTGCGCCTGTTAATTCTTTGGTATTTTGATTTAATTGAAACTTAAGACCTTTGGCTTCAAGACTTTTTTGCAGCATTTTGCCTGCTGTTTTATCGAGTTGACGTTCTAGCAGCCATTCGTTACGGTGAATCACCGTCACATCCATGCCTTGAATTTTCAAGCCATTGGCAGCCTCAAGCCCCAACAAGCCACCGCCAATCACCACCGCATGCTTGTGCGTTTTAGCAGTGGCAATCATTTCACCTGTATCTTTAATATCGCGATAACCAATAACGCCATCTAAATCTGCGCCAGCAACGGGCAGCATAAATGGCTTAGAACCAGTGGCTAATAATAAGCGGTCATATTCAGCGCTAGTGCCATCTTCAGCGGTGACTACACGATTTTTACGGTCAATTTTGTTGATGCGCGCACTTGTGTGCAGGCTAATATTATTCTCGGCATACCATTCGCGCGTATTCAGGATGATGTCATTAATAGTTTGCTCATTCGCCAGCACGGGCGACAGCATAATGCGATTGTAATTGGGGTAGGGCTCGTCGCCAAACACGGTAATGTCGTACAAATCGGGCGCAATTTTTAACAATTCTTCTACCACACGCATGCCAGCCATACCGTTACCAACCACGACTAATTTCATTTTTTGCATTTTTTAAAACCTAAACTCAACAATATCCATTATTGCTTTTGCAATATGCATGCCAACATAAAATAGTGATTTTATTGAATGACTTAGACTATTTTTACAGTTTTAACATCAACAAAATGCACCTAAAAATACAGATAAAGCGCTTATGTGACCCAAAACAGTGCGCTTTTAGTAATTGATGTTAAATAGAAACTACGAGAACAAATACATGCTCTGCAAGCCAATAGTCATGTGGCTTGCAGAGCATGTAAATAATTAAGTGTTTAAACGATTAAAACTAAGTGATTAAAAAGTGAACTGTGCAGTTAACCATAATTTGTCAGTATCACGTACGCGACCACGATTAGCATTTGCAATTGCTGTAATGTTATTAGCCGGCACAGCTGTTGGTAATAATGCGTATTTATCATCTTCGGTAAATTTGCCATATTCCAACTTGGTCATCCAGTTTTTGTTAATATTCCAAGTAGCGGCTATGTTCCATTCTTTACCATATTTGCTGCCGTTTGTTGCAGCGCCACTGCCCACTGTATGAAAATCTTCATCTGATTTAAAAATATGATAATCGGCAAAAAAGGTGAAATCATCAAATCTGTAGGTGGCGGTAACAAAGGTATCGCGTATGCCTTCCGCTGGCGTTGCTAAAAACTTATCTACCCAACCTTGAAACAAATGATTAGTGCCAAACGGTGTTTGGAAAGCATATTTACTGTTGTTGCTGCTTAACAATTCTTGGTCAATACGCATGTTAAAGTTATCAAAACCTAAGCCGCCGCCAAGCTTGTAATAATGCGCGTCAATGCGTTTGTCACCACCACTGTAGTCTGTTTGTTCAGCATACTCGGCTGTGTAGTGTGCCCTAAAGTTAGGGTTAAACGGGTGCGTGCCATCTAAGCGCAAACCCAAGGTTTTATTGCCTTGGTCGGCTTCGGCATTTATGGTGCCATTTTTACCTGCCGCAGTAGCTATAGGCGTTGCGCCGCCATTACCAAACCATGCACGACCTAAGCCTAAATCTTCAAAACCATCTAAGTAGGCATAACCCACTAAAAATTCGGTGGGCGAGACACGATAACGAATATTGGCAATATCTAGTGCACCTTCATCGCGTGTTTTGGTGGTAATTTGCTTCACTTGCTCAAAGTGCGCTAAAAATACTTCGGTATCAGGGATGCTTTTATTCAGCACCGAGCCACCATCAAACACTTGCATCACTTGTCTGTAGGCAATGTCACCAATAAAACGCACATTATCTAAGTTAACCGCTTGGCGGCCAAGACGAAATTTAGTGTTTTTAATGCCAGTCCAATCCACATAAAGTTGGTTAATATCGGTGTCACTGGGGTCTACAATTTTTGCATATTCAATGTTTCTAGCCTGATTTGATACACTATTTATAACCGAGTTGTTAGTACTATCGTTAAAATCATCTTTAAACTTAGTCACATTAATCAACTGCCCTGTAAAACTAAAGTTCATATAAGGCGCCGTTTGCCAGCCAAGTAAGGTACGCAAGGTTAGACCTTTGGCTTTTTCTAACTCTTCATTGCGAGTAGGATTGTTGGCAGGGCCAGTTAAACCTAGTAAATTACCAGGCTGAAAACCATCTTGATCAACTGTTTCATAACGTAACCTAAAGCTGGTTAGATTTTTGCCATCTTTTACTGCATCCATAAAAGTGTATTCATCTTCGGCAGCAGGTGCTGCGACTTCTTCTGCGAGTGCGTTTGCTGAAAAAACAGCCATGGCCAAACAAATGTTTAGCGTGATTAATTTATGCTTTAGTTTGCTATTGTTCATCATTGTGAAAGTCCTATTAGTATCTATATGGATTAATTTAATAATTTTTTTACGCAACTTTTCTTGAGTGCCGTGCATGCAAAAATGTCAGCACTTCACTGCGTAAGTGGTTGTATTGTTTATCTTCGGTTAGTTCTAAGCGGATACGTGGTTTAGGCAAATTAACCATTAAAATCTCACCAATGGTGGCTGCGATTTTATTGACAGAGTCCCCGTTAGTCATCATCACAATGCGGTCAGATAACAACACAGCTTCATCCACATCGTGCGTTACCATAACCGCAGTTGCGCCAGATTTCGCCATAATTTTCATCAGCTCGTCTTGTAGCGTTGCACGTGTTAGTGCATCTAATGCACCAAACGGCTCATCTAATAATAAAACCTTTGGCTCCATCGCCAGTGCGCGAGCAATACCCACGCGCTGTTTCATGCCGCCAGATATTTCATTTGGGCGCTTTTCAGACGCATGGTTTAAACCTACTAAATCAAGGGCGGCAAAAGTACGTGCTTCTAAATTCACTTTGGGCTCAGAACTAAATACGCGTTCTACCGCTAAGTAGACGTTTTCAAAACAAGTTAGCCAAGGTAATAGTGAATGGTTTTGAAACACCACTGCGCGCTCTGGGCCAGGTTTTGCAATTTCGCGCCCCGCACAAAATAAGTGGCCTTTGGTTGGTTGTGTTAAGCCTGCAATTAAGTTTAATACAGTGGATTTTCCACAACCAGAGTGGCCAATAATCGACACGAACTCACCTTGTTGAATATTCAAGTTAACGTTATCTAATGCTTTAAAAACACCTTTTTTGGTACGAAATTCCATGTCTACATTTTCAATAAAAACGTATCTATCTAAAGGCTTCGCAGGTATTTTTTCTGTATTATTGACTTGAGTTGTATTTTTCATGTCGCGCTTCCTTTATTCGTAACTAAAACGTTTAGCTAGTAAAATTAGGCCTTGCTCTAATAGCAAGCCCACAATGCCTACTACAAAAATTGCAATAATAATGTGTTCAACATTTAGATTATTCCACTCATCCCAAACCCAAAAACCAATACCCACGCCACCTGTCAGCATCTCGGCTGCGACAATTACCAACCAAGCAATGCCAATAGATAAACGTACGCCAGTGAGTACGTAGGGCAGGGTGCTAGGGATTAAAATTTTGGTCAGCACTTTCCACTCATTCAAATTAAGTACTTTGGCTACATTCATATAATCTTGCGGTACTTTGCTGACGCCAACCGCAGTATTAATAATCATTGGCCAAATGGCAGAGATAAAAATGACCCAAATGGCGGCAGGATTAGCCGCCTTAAATACCAGTAAGCCAATGGGCAGCCAAGCCAACGGTGAAACAGGACGTAGCAAGCTAATCACAGGCGCTGTCATGCGGTTTAAAAATGCAAAACGACCAATCATAAAACCCAGTGGAATACCAACCAAGGCTGCCATGCCAAAGCCCAAACCTACGCGTTTTAGTGAGGCTAAAATGTTCCAGCCGATGCCTTGGTCGTTTGGGCCATTCACATAAAAAGGGTCGCTAAACAGCACCACAGCTGCCTTAAAGGTAGCAACTGGCCCTGGTAGGCCATTAGATTGTGCAGAGATGACACTCCACAGCGCCAATAATAGTAATAAACCGATTGTTGGCGGTACCAAATACGCTGCAACTGCTTTGCCGCGTTCTACAAAAACTACGTTTTTGGGTGCTGCTATCGTGGCTACAGTTGAAGTTGAAATTGCTTCTTCTGCTTTTACAACCGACAACTTTACCTTTTCAACAGCGTCACTGGTGTGCGCTTGTGCTGGCACTATG
>JANOYU010000051.1:0-3861 GCA_031429035.1 Methylophilaceae bacterium | reverse complement strand
TATTACCATGGTGGATAGAAGTGGCGTATTAGATAGCAATCGTGCAGATTTGCATGACAATAATCGTGAGCTTGCAGTAACGCCAACTAGCGCAAAAGAGCTGGCAGATGTCATGCCAAATGCCGACGTGTTTATTGGCGTTTCGGCTAAAAATGCACTGGATGCCGAGTTGATTAAAGGCATGGCTGCAAATCCAATCATTTTTGCGCTGGCCAACCCAGACCCAGAAATTTTACCTAGCTTGGCACATGCCGTGCGAGATGATATTTTAATGGCCACAGGTCGCAGCGATTTTCCAAATCAAGTCAATAATGCCTTGTGTTTCCCTTATCTCTTTCGCGGCGCTTTGGATGCAAAAGCCACACAAATTACTGACAAAATGAAGATTGCTGCTGCACATGCTTTAAGTGAGCTAGCCCGCGAGCCAGTACCAGCGCGGGTGCTGCAGGCATATAATTTGACCGAGTTAAAATTTGGCAAAGAATATATTATCCCCAAACCGTTTGATGAACGTTTGTTAGCGCGGGTTTCTGGCGCTGTGGCTAAGGCAGCAAAAGAATAAACAGGTTTTAAAAAAATGCAAAAAATTCGCCCCCAAGATAAACCAAAGCATAGGCCTAAAAACCTTAATTTATTTACCATTCGTTTGCCGATTAATGCGGTGGTTTCTATTCTGCATCGCGCCTCTGGTGTTGGTTTGTTTTTATGTTTGCCGCTCATTTTGTTGGCTTTACAGGCCTTGGTGGGTTCTCAAGAATCCTACACAGCGCTAACCAGTTGGCTAAATACTTGGTTTGTAAAATTGCTATTAATTGGTTTGGGTTGGGCATTTTTTCATCACTTTTTTGCAGGTATTCGGCACTTGTTGCAAGATATTCATTGGATGACATCGCTAAGTAATGCACGACTTTCTAGCCGCATTTTATTGTGGTTGGTTGGGGTTTCTACCGTAATTTTCGCAGCTTTAATTTGGTAGCTTTTCAAATTCATGATTATTCAATTATTAACAAGTCAATATCCGGGCATGCGTTTGTGGCTGTCGCAACGCTTAACCGCGTTGGTGATGGCGGTTTATATTGTGTTGCTGCTGGTTTTGGTTGCATTTGTTCAGCCTTCTGGCTATGAAGCTTGGCACGCATTTATTACGCCTGTTTGGTTTCGACTGGCAACTTTATTATTTTTTATGTGCCTATTTATGCATGCGTGGTTGGGCGTGGCTGATGTGTTAAAAGATTATGTATTTAACAAAACATTGCGCGCTTACCTGCAAATTGCGGTAGATATCGCACTCATTATTTACCTATTTTGGTCAGCATTTATTTTATGGAATGTATAAAGCATGGCTTCAACAAGTAGTGTCCAAACAAGTGATTTACAACAACACAAATATGACGCAGTGATTATTGGCGGCGGTGGCGCGGGCTTGCGCGCGGCTTTGCAGCTGGCAGAAGCTGGCGTTAAAGTCGCGGTGCTGTCAAAAGTTTTCCCCACCCGCTCGCACACGGTGGCGGCGCAAGGTGGCATTGCAGCGGCGCTGGGCAATGTGGCCGAGGATAAATGGCTGTGGCATATGTACGACACTATCAAAGGTAGCGACTTTTTGGGCGACCAAGATGCGATTGAGTATATGTGCAAAAACGCAGCCAAAGCCATTATTGAGCTGGAACATTTTGGTATGCCGTTTGACCGTTTAGAAAGCGGTAAAATCTACCAACGTCCATTTGGCGGCATGACGCAAAATTTTGGCGAATCGCCTATTTCGCGCACTTGCGCGGTGGCCGATCGCACTGGCCACGCCATGTTGCACACGCTGTATCAACGCAATATTCGCGCTAACACGCAATTTTTAATTGAATGGTTTGCACTAGATTTAATACGCGATGCAGATGGCGATGTTTTAGGCGTAATCGCGCTTGAGATTGAAACGGGTGAGATTCACATTATTCAAGCTAAAACCACCTTAATTGCTACTGGCGGCGCAGGCCGCATATTTAAGGCCAGCACCAACGCTTTTATTAATACTGGCGATGGTTTGGGTATGGCTGCGCGCGCTGGCTTGCCGTTGCAAGATATGGAGTTTTGGCAATTTCACCCCACAGGCATTCAACATGTGGGTGTACTAATTACCGAAGGTGTTCGTGGCGAAGGCGGTTATTTGGTGAATAGCGAGGGCGAACGTTTTATGGAGCGCTACGCGCCACATGCCAAAGATTTAGCCAGTCGCGATGTGATTTCTCGTGCCTGTGCGACTGAAATTAAAGCTGGCCGCGGTGTCGGTAAAAATAAAGATGCTGTGTATTTAAAGCTGGACCATTTGGGCGAAGAACGCATTAATAAAAGCTTGCCTGGCATACGCGAAATCGCTAAAACCTTTGCCAATGTCGATCCAATACACGACCCAATTCCTATCGTGCCAACTTGTCATTATATGATGGGTGGTATTCCCACCAATATTGATGGCCAAGTAGTGCTGGAAGGTAACAAGCCTGTGAATGGATTGTACGCAGTGGGCGAGGCTGCTTGCGTTTCGGTACATGGCGCTAATAGGCTGGGTTCAAATTCATTGCTGGATTTAGTGGTGTTCGGCAAAGCGGCAGGCGACCACATGGCGGCGGCAATTAAACAAAATAATACGCACAAGCCTTTACCACAGCATGCTGCAGAGCCAACATTGGCGCGGGTTGCAAGGCTAAATAACACACAGGGAGAAAGCGTATCTGAAGTGGGCGATGCGATTCGCGACACCATGCAAAATCATTGTGGTGTTTTTCGCTTTCCAGATGACATGGCAAAAGGCGTGAGTGAGATTGATGCCGTGGCTAAACGCGTGCAAAACATTACCATAAAAGATAAAAGCCAAGTATTTAACACTGCGCGTGTTGAGGCGCTAGAACTGGATAATTTAATTGAAGTGGCGGTAGCCACCATGCATTCTGCCAATGCCCGCACGGAGAGCCGTGGCGCGCATGCCCGTGAAGATTTTGCCGAACGCGATGATGAAAACTGGCTAACGCATTCACTTTTTTATAAAGAAAACAATGCTTTGCGCTATAAACCAGTGCAGCTAAAACCACAGACGGTGGAGTCGTTTGAGCCTAAAGCTCGCGTGTATTAAGGATATGATTTAAGGATAAATATTTATGACAAATCTCGTTAAATTTTCAATTTATCGCTTTAACCCAGATACCGATAAAAAACCTTACATGCAAGATTACAGCATCGAGCTGGCAGATGAAGACAATATGCTGCTGGATGGTTTGATTCGCCTAAAAGAGCAGGACGATACACTGACTATGCGTAAATCGTGCCGCGAAGGCGTTTGCGGCAGTGACAGCATGAATATTAACGGCAAAAATGGCTTGGCCTGCATTACCAAAATTGCCGATTTAGATCAGCCCATCGTGCTGCGCCCAATGCCTGGCTTGCCAGTGATTCGCGATTTAGTGGTGGATATGGCGCAGTTTTTTGATGCTTATAATTCAGTAAAACCTTACCTGATTAATAACGATCCGCTGCCCGAAACCGAGCGCCTGCAAAGCCCTGAAGACCGCGCAAAATTAGATGGCATGTACGAGTGCATTTTATGCGGTGCGTGCACCACATCGTGCCCCAGTTTTTGGTGGAACCCCGATAAGTTTGTTGGGCCCGCAGGCTTAATGCAAGCCAATCGCTTCATTATGGATTCGCGCGATCAAGCGACTGAAGAGCGACTAGAAAATTTAGAAGACCCGTATCGTTTATATCGCTGCCACAATATTATGAACTGCGTTGAAGTATGCCCTAAAAAGCTAAACCCAAATGCGGCCATTGCCAACATTAAAGATTTAAAAATTGAGCGCGCGCGAGAGACTAAAGTAGCCA
>JANOYU010000050.1:0-29944 GCA_031429035.1 Methylophilaceae bacterium | reverse complement strand
CGAATACGCTCGTTTTCAGTTGCCATTTCTAGCCGAGCAATTCGAAACGCCTCGCCCATACCCACACATTGGTGCGTAGGTAGCGTGCCGCTGCGCATGCCACGCTCGTGGCCGCCGCCGTGCATTTGCGCCTCAATACGTACGCGTGGTTTACGGCTAACATACAGCGCGCCTATGCCTTTTGGGCCATAAGTTTTGTGTGCGCAAAAGCTCATTAAATCAACTGGCAGTTTTTGTAAGTCAATCACCACTTTACCAGTAGCTTGCGCCGCATCCACATGAAATATTACGCCTGCTTCGCGGCAAATTTTGCCTATCGCTGCAATATCTTGAATCACGCCAATTTCGTTGTTCACCATCATCACGCTGGCTAGTACAGTATCGGGCTGAATGGCTGCTTTAAACTTGGCTAAATCTACTAAGCCATCAGGTTCTGGCTCAAGGTATGTTGCTGTAAAGCCTTGCCGCTCCAGCTCGCGCACCGCATCAATCACCGCTTTGTGCTCGGTGGCGATGGTAATAATATGTTTGCCTTTAGTGCTGGCGTAAAAGTTGGCCGCGCCTTTAATGGCTAAGTTGTTCGATTCTGTCGCGCCCGATGTCCACACAATTTCACGTGGATCGGCGTTAACTAATAACGCAATTTCTTCACGTGCGTTTTCTACCGCTTTTTCGGCCGTCCAACCATACGGGTGGCTGCGCGATGCAGGGTTGCCATAATGTTCGCACAAATATGGAATCATCACGTCTGCCACGCGCGGATCTACAGGAGTCGTCGCTGAGTAATCTAAATATATAGGATTTCTGTCTGACATTTTTACCTTCTAGGCTGCTATAGCCGTTAAATTGCGTAATCTTGCTACTTCGTGTTGAAGTGCTTTTAAAAAGTTTTGCACTTGGTCTAGCGTGTTGCTCAAGCCAAAACTGACTCTAATTGCGCCACGCGCTAACTCTTCTGGCACGCCCATCGCCAGCAATACATGGCTGGGTTCAGTGCTGTCAGATGAGCAAGCCGAGCCGCTAGCCACCGCGAAACCTGCATTATCCAGTGCGGTGACCAGTGTCTCGCCTTCTATATTTTTAAAGGCAAAAAAACTGGTATTGGCCACGCGCAAACCATGATGGCCAAAAATAACTGCGTTTAATTTAGCCAAGCCAATTTCTAGATGGTCGCGCAAGTTGGCAGTATGTAAATCAAACGCGCTTAAATTTTTAACCGCTAAATCGCACGCCGCACCAAAACCTACTATGGCTGCTACGTTTTCGGTGCCGCTGCGTAATCCACGCTCTTGTCCGCCGCCATATAGCAGCGGTTGAATATCAATACGTTTATCTAACACCAGCGCGCCTGCGCCTAGTGGTCCGCCAATTTTGTGACTAGAAACTGTCATGGCATGCACGTTCAAAGCAAAAAAATCGACTGGAATTTTGCCTAAAGCTTGTACCGCATCGGTATGCATGTAAGCCTTATGGCCGCGCGCCATTTCTGCCACTTTTGCAATATCTTGAATGGCGCCCGTTTCGTTATTGACTAACATTGCTGATACTAAATTTGTGGGGGCAGCAAGCAGCTTTTGCAAGTGCGCCATATTAATGTTGCAATCCGAATCCACTTTAATACTGTGCGCTTTCCAACCACCAGTTTGCATGGCCTGCGCAGGGCGCGACACGCAAGGGTGCTCAATTGCGCTTGTTAAAATTTGGCCAGATTCTAAATTACTGCAAATGCCACGTACCGCAAAATTGTTGGCCTCTGTGCCGCTAGCGGTAAACACAATTTGGTTGGCATAAGCGCCCACGGCATTGGCGACTTGCTCCCGCGCATGCTCTACTGCCGCGCGCGCGGTTCGGCCAAAACTGTGTCTGCTAGTTGCATTGCCATGTTGGTTTGTCATAAATGGCAACATGGCTTCTAGCACTTCTTTCTTAAGCGCTGTTGTACTGTTATGGTCGAAATATGCGGGTTGCATTAAGCAGCCACCTCTTCTTTGGCGGCGGCGCTTGGAACTACAGTAGCGCAAGTTCTACGTGGTGTAAAACTAATTTCGCTCACATTTCCAGCGTCGCTCTGGCGTTTGTTTTCAACCATGTCCGCCAGCGTTACGCCCGATAAATAATCTAAAATTTTGTTATTAAGCGATGCCCACAAGTCGTGCGTCATGCAGCGGCCTTCGTCGTGACAATCTTCTTTGCCGCCACATTGCGTTGCATCTATCAATTCATCTACTGCGGTAATAATGTGCGAAACAGAAATCTCGCCATGCGCTTTTGCTACGCGATAGCCACCACCCGGGCCACGCACGCTGTTAACTAAGCCTTGGCGGCGCAAACGCGAAAATAGTTGCTCCAAATATGAAAGCGAGATTGCTTGGCGTTCGCTAATATCAGCCAGCGTGACTGGTTTGTCAGTCTCGTTTAAAGCGAGATCTAACATTGCAGTAACAGCAAAACGACCTTTTGTGGTGAGTCTCATAAGCGTGATATTCTATAATAACCTACTAATTTAGTCAATTATTAGCTAGAAATAGTTCAGTGATTATTTTTTAGGTTTTGCGCGCGGCTTTACAGGTGATTTAACAGTATTTTTTGTCGCCGTTTTTTTAGCTCCAAAAGCACCAGCCACCTCGCTATCATCGTCTGCCATATTTGCCAACTGCATTTTTAGTACCTGCAAATCTGCGTCTTGCTGCGATACGTGCGCAAGCAAGCCTTGCAAGGCTTTGGCCATTGGGTCATCGTCATCGCCACCAATTGCATAGGCACTAAACTTAGCTTTAACCGCCTCAGCTTTGGCTTTTTCTTCCTCTAAAATGCGCGCGGGAATGCCTACCGCCGTGGCGTTTGGCGGCACATCTTTTACTACTACGGCGTTAGATCCGATTTTTGCACCAGCACCAATCGTGATTGGCCCAAGCACTTTAGCGCCTGCACCAATCACCACACCTTGTTCTAGCGTTGGGTGACGTTTACCTTTATTCCAGCTAGTGCCGCCTAATGTTACGCCGTGATACAGCGTGCAATCATCGCCAATTATTGCCGTTTCGCCAATAACTACGCCCATGCCATGGTCGATAAACACGCGGTGGCCAATGGTGGCGCCAGGGTGAATTTCAATACCAGTTAAGCCTCGACCAATGTGCGAGAACAAACGCCCAAGCCAGTAAAATCGTGCTTTCCACAGCCAATGGCTAAATCGATGCATCATCAACGCATGCACGCCAGGGTAGGTGGTTAAAATTTCTAAATGCGTACGCGCTGCGGGGTCGCGCTCAAACACAATCGAAATATCTTCTTTTATATGATCGAACATAATTTTTGGGTTGTAATTTAGCGGTACAATAAAAACCATAATTATGCCATAAAAATTAATTGTTGACTAATTTAGTAGGGTAAATAATCAAAGGATAATTTGGATAGAACATTACAACTTGCTTGACCAGTTTGGTAGCTCAGTGGATTAAATCAATTTGTGCAGCTAGCGCAAATGATATGCCCTACTGCCCAATATCCATGCGGCTTGCAGAGCAGCTGTTTTAAGTGCATGATGCAGGCATGACAAATCGTTTCTTATGTAAATCGACGGTAATTGAAGCCACAGCCGCAGTAGGTAAAAGCTTACAGCGCACTGCTTTTCTGGCGTTATATCTAGTTTTAGCAGTATTTTTAAGCATGTCTGGCCTATTGCGTGCAGAAGAGCAGCTAGAAGAAAATGCAGCTAAACCGATGGTGGGCATCGCCTCATATTATGGCGCAAAATTTAATGGCAGGCTAACTGCCAGCGGCGAAATATACGATGAAAACGAAATGACCGCAGCGCACCGTAGCTTGCCATTCGGCACACAGTTAAAAGTAACGCATTTAAAAAATGGGCGGTCTGTCATCGTGCGCGTTAACGATAGAGGCCCTTATGCTCGCGGACGAATTATTGATGTATCTAAGGCGGCTGCCAAAGAAATTGGCTTGGTGCGTAAAGGCGTTGCACGCGTTAAGTTGCTCGTGCTTGAGTAACTAAGTCTGTTTTTTAATGCGGCAGGCTTAGTATTTTTTATGTTTGCGCGGTTCTTGCGTTAGCGTTAACACACCACGCAGCAAGTTGACTTTTTCTTTTTCTAAACGAGCGCGGCTATATAAACGTCGCATGCGCTCGAACAATTTTTTTTGCATATGGTTAAATTATCTAGAGTAAAGTTGCTCTTTATACTCTTGTAAATAAAGTAAAACACCAAAAATATAGGCCATTGGAATTAAATTGTAATGTTTAAAAAATACTAGGTTTAACCCTACAATTACTAGAGTACAAATAGATGCAACTAGCATCGCACAACTCAATGCGCGCAACTCATTCCTTGCTTGGCTTAATTTGGTGAAGTTACAAATGGCGAAATAATAAGTAATAACAACTAATAATAAGCCTACCACGCCAGTCGCATAAAGCATATACAGAATTAAATTATGTGGTGATTCATAAGCAATACCAAGCGTTAAAGTAGGTTGCATTTTAACAGTATTATTTTGCTTAATTTCAACAGGTTTTCTAAAAATTCTAAGTATGTCAAGTGCGTCTCTAAACCACTGATTAATTAGCCATTTTGGTTTAGATACTGGAGTACTTGCCCGCGAGCTAATTTCAAGCTGCTGAGGGTTTTTATAAAATCGCGAATAAGCCTTAAAGTCATCTTGGTAGCTGTTTAAACCATGCCCTAAAACCCATTCTTTAGCAGGAGTTGCCAATTGCATTTGCCAAGCGTCTTGCCAAATAATATTGCGCTCTTCGGTTTTTCTCTCCTTCCAAAGCCCAAACATGCGTTCTTTATAATGGCCTACATTGGCCACCAGTAAAATAACTTGAAGCAATACCATGCCTGCGATGACTACTTTACGCCGTTTTGGGTAGCATAAAATAAAAGCGATAAACGCGCCAAGTGCTAAGCCTAGCCATACTGGCCGCCATGAAGTATATAAAATAAATAAGCTGGTGACTGCGATGATGGGTGTACACAAAAATTTGACTATCCAAGATTTTGAATTGAATAAATAAATGGCAGTCACTAAGACAATAGCCGCATAAATGCTTAAATGTGATGTTGGAATTGAGTTGCCATAATCTAGTGCATAAGCCCATAAATATATAGGCGGCAGTAAGACAGTGCTAGAAATAGGGAATTGAACTAATAACACACTGTATAACAACATGAAGGACAAAATCCATTTATGTGCGTGCTGATTTAGCCATTGTAAGTGGTGCTTTGCTAGCAGCCAAGCGCCTGTACTAATAAATGCGGCATCCCATAAATTTCGTGAATATTGGTTCAAATTAACATTGCTTGTTGAAAGCACATCAATCAAAGTGAATATGAATGGAATGCTGAAAATATAAATAAGGTATTGATTTTGTTTGAAATTTTTTGTGATTAAGTTAGCTGAAATATACAATGCAATAATACTCAAGTTTAAAAATAAGACAAGTTGATAATTAATGTTCTGCACATCTACAAACAGCACCGCCAATATAACTATCGAAAGAGTCATTTGTGATAGCAGCTTTAAATGCAAGTTAATGCTATAAATAAAGTATAGACCAATCAGAATAATGTTGACATCCATCAAACTGGCGGCAAATTGCTTATACTCAAATATGGAAAATAACGCGATAAACACGAGTAACGGAAATAATAAACCTGTGATTATTTTTAAAGGTTGTTCAGTCATTTTTGGCTCAATTAGTATTTTTTATGTTTGCGCGGTTCTTGCGTTAACGTTAACA
Source organism: Methylophilaceae bacterium (assembly GCA_031429035.1). Lineage (GTDB taxonomy): Bacteria > Pseudomonadota > Gammaproteobacteria > Burkholderiales > Methylophilaceae > Methylotenera_A. The sequence goes on along the minus strand of JANOYU010000050.1, from coordinate 24,180 downwards.
CACCACGCAGCAAGTTGACTTCTTCTTTTTCTAAACGAGCGCGGCTATATAAACGTCGCATGCGCTCGAACAATTTTTTTGGCGCGTTGGGGTTTAAATAGCCAATATGCAGCAGCGTTTCTTCTAAATGCGTATAAAAACGTTCTAAGTCGTCATTAGTTGCTAGTGGCATTATTTCAGCATCGCCAGCAGGCGCATGGATGCTGCCTTCCAAGACAGTCATTCTAAGCTCGTAACAAACCAATTGCACTGCCATGGCTAAATTAAGCGAGCTATATTCTGGGTTAGCAGGAATCATTGCCAGCAGTTGGCAGCAGTCTAGCTCGGCATTGGTGAGGCCACTCATCTCGGTGCCAAAAACAAAAGCGACAGGCTGCGCAGACGCTATTTTACTGGCTTGCAAAGCAGCCTCGCGCGCATTCACAGTTTCGTGGCTAAGGTATCTTTTGCGCGCGCTTAAGCCAATAGCAAATCCGCAACCCACCAGTGCTTCACTAAGCGTTTGCGTCACAACGGCATTATCTAGCACGTCATCAGCGCCTGCGGCCAATGCAGTGGCTTGCTCGTTAGGGTATTTAGCAGGGTTGACCAAATATAAATGCTTAAAGCCCATGGTTTTCATGGCGCGCGCGGTGCTGCCGATGTTGCCTGGGTGCGACGTGGTGCACAAAACAATTCTTACATTTTCAAATAAAGAATTTTCAATTAAAGTCGGTGACAATTTGGGGTTGCGCCTATTAATGCTAAAATAGCATTTTACCGCACAACCACATAAAGACCACAACATGCATCCCATATTAACTGTTGCCGTTAAAGCCGCGCGCGAGGCTGGCCGAATCATCAATAAAGCCTCTAACGATGTGGGCGCGCTTAAAGTGCAAAGCAAAGATTTTAACGATTTTGTAAGTGAAGTAGACCACGCGGCCGAACAAGCCATTATTGATACGCTAAAATACGCTTACCCAGACCATGGTTTTTTGGGCGAAGAAAGTGGCAAAAGTAATATAGACGCAGAAAATATTTGGATTATTGATCCGCTAGACGGCACCACTAATTTTTTGCATAACTTTCCTGTGTACTGCGTATCTATTGCCTTGCAGCAAAAGGGCGTACTGACACAAGCGGTGATTTACGACCCAGTGCGCAATGATTTATTTACCGCCACCAAAGGCCGCGGTGCATTTTTAAACGATAAACGTATTCGCGTCGCCAATCGCAGCAAGTTGCAAGCATCACTCATTGCAACGGGTTTTCCGTTTCGTGATTTTACCCATTTAGATACTTATTTGGCCATGTTAAAAGACATGATTAAAAACACCACGGGCATTCGTCGCCCAGGCTCGGCTGCGCTAGATTTGGCGTATATGGCTGCCGGTTATACCGATGGTTATTTCGAAATTGGTTTATCTAGTTGGGATATTGCCGCGGGCGGCCTGATTGTGCAAGAGGCGGGCGGCATGGTGGGCGATTTTGAAGGCAACGAAAGTTGGCTTAGTACAGGCAATATTGTGGCGGCCAACCCAAAAATATTTGCGCAAATGCTGCAGCTGCTAGCGCCGTATTTAACCGACGCGCTGAAAACCAAGGTTGCTTAATTATACAAGATAGCTTAATTAGAAAAGCCAATGAAAAGCCTGCAACCCAAGCAGGCTTTTTAATTTATTAATGCATGATTAATGCATGCGCACCATTTCGTCGTCCATTACGCGAGTCACCAAATCGGCCAGCGCAAAAATTTGGTCATCTGCAGTTAAAGCCACACGCTTAAAAAAATCAGTTTTGTAAGCTTCGTCGTGCTCTAAGCGTTCTAAATCAAATGGACCCATTACCTCGCGGCAACGCACTAAAAATTGTGCATACACATCATATTGGTTATATTGCATTGTTGTATCCTTAAGTAATCAATAACTTAAAGTTACTAATGCACAAATAATGCCAAGCATAATATTTATACTAAAATTTTAATGCATTGTTTTTAAACAATTATTTTTAATTAAAAAAGTTAATTGATTAAATTTAAAGAATAAATGTTGATATTTCAAACAAAATGTCGAAAATTGTGCCTGTTGCAGATGTAATATTTGGCGCAATTTTTACAAGCTGAATACACGAGATGGCATAAAATAAAAAAGGCTTACAGTGGTTAAACTGCAAGCCTTTTGTATTTGGTGCGCCCGGAGCGATTCGAACGCCCGACCCTTTGGTTCGTAGCCAAATACTCTATCCAACTGAGCTACGGGCGCAAAGTTACAACAAAAAATATTATAACATAAAAAACCTTATTACTTGGCGGAGAGCGAGGGATTCGAACCCTCGATACAGATTTAAGCCCGTATGCTTCCTTAGCAGGGAAGTGCCTTCGACCACTCGGCCAGCTCTCCGTTTTATTTAAAACATTTTAATTAAAGCTACTTAATTAAGGGCGCGATATTACTTGAAAAGCGCCTATAAATCAATCTAAACTAGGCTTACATCAATCTAAATCAAACACTTTCTAGTTCAAATGCCTTGTGCAGCACGCGTACTGCCAGCTCCATGTATTTTTCTTCTACCACCACCGCAATTTTAATTTCACTGGTGGATATCATTTGAATATTAATGCCTTCCTCGGCCAGCGTGCGGAACATTTGGCTGGCAATACCCACGTGCGAGCGCATACCCACGCCCACCACCGATACTTTGGCAATTTTGTCGTCGCCAATAATTTCGCGCGCTTTAATAAAGCTTTGTACTTTATCGCGCAAAATAGCCATGGCTTTATTCATCTCATTTTTATGCACAGTAAAAGTAAAGTCAGTTGTGCCATCTGCACTGGTGTTTTGAATAATCATGTCTACATCTATATTGGCCTCGGCAATTGGGCCTAAAATTTTGTAGGCGGTGCCTGGCGTATCGGGCACACCCAGCACAGTAATTTTGGCCTCATCGCGGTTAAACGCAATGCCTGAAATAATCGGTTCTTCCATATTGTTATCCTTATTTGCTTCTTCAAAAGTAATCAGTGTGCCGTCGCCTTCATCTTTAAAGCTTGAGAGCACGCGCAATTTCACTTTATATTTGCCTGCAAATTCTACTGAGCGTATTTGCAACACTTTGCTACCCTGGCTAGCAAGCTCAAGCATCTCTTCGAAAGTAATTTTGTTTAAGCGGCGCGCTTCTGGCACTACGCGCGGGTCAGTGGTATAAACGCCATCAACATCGGTATAAATTTGACATTCTTCCGCCTTTAAAGCCGCTGCCAGTGCCACACCAGTGGTGTCCGATCCGCCACGGCCAAGCGTAGTAATGTTACCAAACTCATCCGCGCCCTGAAAGCCCGCCACCACCACCACATAACCATCATTCAAATCTTGTTTAATATTATGTTCATCAATATCTAAAATGCGCGCTTTGGTGTGGGCAGCATCGGTAAGTATTTTTACTTGCGCACCCGTATAGCTTTTGGCTTTTATACCAAGCTCCATCAGCGCCAGCGCGGTTAAGCCAATGGTCACTTGCTCACCCGTTGATATAATTACATCCAACTCTCGCGAATCAGGCTCTGCCATCACTTCTTTAGCCAGCGCGATAAGTTTATTGGTTTCGCCAGACATGGCAGAAACTACCACCACAATTTGATGCCCCATTGCCTTGTAACGCGCTACACGCTTGGCGACCTCTTTTATTCTTGCCGGATTGGCGACGGATGTCCCACCATATTTTTGTACAATTAATGCCATAAATAACCTATTTTAAATTTTCTCTCTAACCCAAGAAGCGACGCTTGCCAAGGCCTTGGGTAACGCGCTCGCATCGGTACCGCCAGCCATCGCCATATCTGGTTTGCCACCACCTTTGCCGCCTACTTGCTGCGCCACAAAGTTGACTAAATCACCCGCTTTTATTTTTGCAATAACATCTTGCGTCACGCCAGCGGCCAGGCTCACTTTGCCATCATTCACGCTCGCCAGTACAATCGCCGCGGTTTTCAGCTTGTCTTTTAGTTTGTCCATCGTCTCGCGCAAGCCGTTTGCATCTGCGCCTTCTAGTGTGGCTGCCAGCACTTTTACGCCATTTATTTCAATTGCTTGGCTTATTAAATCGTCACCTTGACCGCTAGCGAGTTTCGATTTTAAACGCGCCAATTCTTTTTCTAGCGCTTTGGCGTGGTCTGACAATTGTGCAACCTTGTTGGCAAGCTCGCTAGTCGGTGCTTTCAGGTCATTGGCTAATTGCGAAATTAAAGCTTGTTGCGCGTTAATTAGTTTTAATGCGCCATTGCCCGTGGTGGCTTCTACACGGCGCACACCAGCAGCCACGCCGCTTTCAGCATAAATTTTAAATAGGCCGATGTCGCCTGTACGACTAACGTGCGTGCCGCCACATAATTCTGTGCTGCTTCCAATATCCAACACGCGCACAATATCGCCATATTTTTCGCCAAACAGCATCATGGCGCCAGTTGTTTTGGCTTCTTCAATGCCCATCAAACGCGCTTGGGTCGGGGCATTGGCGAGAATTTCCACATTCACAATGCTTTCTACTTTGGCGATTTCCACATCCGTCATTGGCGCGTTATGCACAAAGTCAAAACGCGTTTTTTCGGTATCCACCAAGCTGCCTTTTTGTTGCACATGCTCGCCCAATACTTCGCGCAAGGCTTTGTGCATCAAGTGCGTGGCAGAGTGGTTGCGCATGGATGCGGCGCGCGAAGCCATATCGACATTGGCTTTTACTGTGTCGCCCACATTTAGCGTGCCTGTTTTTAAAATACCGTGATGGCCAAAAACTGCAGCTTGAATTTTTTGCGTATCTTCCACCGCAAAAATTCCATTTTCACTTTTTAGTACGCCGTTATCACCAATTTGACCACCCGATTCTGCATAAAAAGGCGTGCTGGAGAGCACAATGATGCCCTGCGAGCCTTCATCCATGCGGCTTACAGAGGCGCCTTCTTGATATAGTGCCAAAATAGTGGCTTCTGCAGCGAGTGATTCATAGCCTACAAAATCAGTATTTGTGCCGCTGTAATCAAGGTTAGTCGCACCTTTAAATTTACCTGCTGCACGCGCTTGCTCTTTTTGGCGTGTCATCGCGGCATCAAATGCAGCGCTATCTACAGCCACATTGCGCTCGCGGCAAATATCAGCCGTTAAATCGAGCGGAAAGCCGTAAGTATCGTGTAGTTTAAACGCAGTTTCACCATTAAAAATGTCTTTGCCAGATTTAGACATACCTGCTAATTCTGTTTCCAAAATCGCCATGCCGTTTTCAATCGTTTCAAAGAATCTATCTTCTTCAAGCTTCAAAATACTGGTTATACGCGCTTGTTCAGTTTTCAATTCTGGGTATGCGCTGCCCATTTCGGTAGCCAAATCAGCCACCATTTTATGGAAGAATGCTTTGCGCGCACCCAATTTATAGCCATGACGAATGGCACGGCGGATAATGCGGCGCAGCACGTAGCCGCGACCTTCGTTGCCTGGTATCACGCCATCGGCGATTAAAAAGCTGCAAGCGCGAATATGGTCTGCCAACACTTTTAGCGAAGGGCTAGTTAAATTAGTAGTTTTTGTTTCGCGCGCGGCAGCATTAATCAGCGTAGTAAAAATATCAATTTCGTAATTGGCATGCACGTGTTGCAACACAGCTGAAATACGCTCTAAGCCCATGCCAGTATCTACGCTAGGTTTCGGCAGTTTGTGCATCACACCAGCTTCATCGCGGTTAAACTGCATAAACACGTTGTTCCAAATTTCGATAAATCTATCGCCGTCTTCATCTGGGCTGCCTGGTGGGCCGCCAAAATGGTGGTCACCGTGGTCGTAAAAAATCTCAGTACACGGGCCGCATGGGCCTGTATCGCCCATCATCCAAAAGTTATCTGAGGCGTAACGCGCACCTTTGTTGTCGCCAATGCGGATAATGCGCTCGGCGGGGATGCCAATAGTTTTGTGCCAAATGTCGTAAGCTTCGTCATCATCGGCATACACGGTGACGGTTAATTTATCTTTTGGTAGTTTAAAAACGTCGGTCAGCAGCTCCCAAGCAAAGCCAATCGCTTCTACTTTAAAGTAATCACCAAAGCTAAAGTTACCCAACATTTCAAAAAAAGTGTGATGGCGCGCGGTGTAGCCGACGTTTTCAAGGTCGTTATGTTTGCCGCCTGCACGTACGCATTTTTGGCTGCTGGTGGCACGTTTATAGGCGCGTTTATCGAAGCCGAGAAAAACGTCTTTAAACTGGTTCATGCCGGCATTGGTGAACAGCAGGGTAGGGTCGCCATGCGGAACCAATGAGCTAGACGCGACAATTTCGTGGCCTTTAGATGCAAAAAAATCGAGAAACGCCTGACGGATCTCGTTGCTGGATGGGTTGCTAGATAGTTTAATTGTCATCTTCTAATTTACTATTCAATACTTTTTTAATTGTGTCAAAACCAAAACCACGGCTTTGTAAAAATCTGGCTTGTTTCGCCCATTCTTCGCGGCTGGCAGGTGCAGCTTTAAATTTTTTACGCCAAATTTCTCGTGCGTTATCTAGCTCATGGCCTTTAACAGTTTCTACCGCGCCAGCAATTAATTCTGACGAAACGCCTTTTTCGCGTAGCTCATGCGCTATTTTTGCAACACCAAATTTGGCTTGTCGCGCATGCACAATTTGTTCGGTAAAGCGCGCATCAGAAAGCCAGCCGCGCGTTTTAAAGTCTTCTAAAATCGCTGTGATGACTTCAAAATCTTCATCTTCTTCAAGATAAGTTTTAAGTTTTTGACCTAACTCGGCATACGAATATTCGCGCTTGCCTAAATAATCTAAGGCGCGTTGCCGCAGGCTTTTCGGCTGAAATTTAATACTTAATCAATCCTAATATCAATCTTCTTCAGTTCTTGGCGCTGCCATGCCATCAGCCAACTGCTTAGCATTGGCGCGAATTTTGGCTTCTACTTCTTTGGCAACTTCTGGATGCTCACGCAAATATTCTTTGGCATTTTCTTTGCCTTGACCAATTTTTTCGCCATTGTAAGCGTACCAAGCACCAGCTTTTTCAATAAATTTCAGGTTGCTGCCCAGCTCGATAATTTCGCCCAAACGCGATATGCCTTCGCCATAAACAATCTCAAATTCGGCTTGCCTAAACGGCGGCGCAACTTTGTTTTTAATCACTTTTACGCGGGTTTCACTGCCAATCACTTCATCACCTCTTTTAATCGCGCCAGTGCGGCGAATATCAAGGCGTACCGATGCGTAAAACTTAAGCGCGTTGCCGCCCGTGGTGGTTTCTGGGCTGCCAAACATCACGCCAATTTTCATGCGAATTTGGTTAATAAAAATCACCATAGTATTGGTGCGCTTGATGTTGCCTGTTAGCTTACGCAAGGCTTGACTCATTAAGCGTGCTTGCAAGCCCATGTGCGAGTCGCCCATTTCGCCTTCAATCTCGGCGCGAGGTGTCAATGCTGCCACCGAGTCAACTACGACAATATCCACAGAACCTGAACGTACTAACATATCGACAATTTCCAGCGCTTGCTCGCCCGTATCTGGTTGGCTGATTAATAATTCTGGTACGTTAACACCAAGCTTGGCGGCATACTGCGGGTCTAGCGCGTGCTCAGCATCAATAAACGCCGCTACGCCACCGACTTTTTGCATCTCAGCAATCACGGACAAAGTGAGCGTTGTTTTGCCTGATGATTCTGGGCCATAAATTTCAATCACACGACCGCGCGGCAAACCACCTATGCCCAGCGCGATATCTAGCCCTAATGAGCCTGTCGAAACCGATTGAATATCCTCGCCAATCGCAGCATCGCCCATGCGCATAATGCTGCCTTTGCCGAATTGCTTTTCAATTTGCGCTAACGCGGCGGCCAGTGCTTTGCTTTTGTTGTCATCCATGGGTTTTTACCTTTGTTTTGATGTGCTTAAATTAAGCTGTGATTATTCCATAATTTGCACTTTTAAGTAAGCAAAACAGGGCTTACTAAGCGGCAATTGCTATAAATAAAGCTAGCTAGAAAAGCGGCGTAGTGTCAACGTATGTTGCAAACATGCGTTTTAAGTTGTGGGAGACTTATATATTTTTGAATGGAGGAGTCTATGAAAATATTTCATTCGTCCATGCTGGCGCTAGCATTAGGTGCAGCATTGGTTTCTAGCGCACAAGCGCGCGATTCGTTTAGCATTGGCATTAATGTTGGTGGATATGACCATGGTTATTATGCACCGCCGCCAGTGTATTACGCGCCGCAACCTGTTTATTATGCACCACAGCCAATTTATTACTATCAGCCAGTGCACAGTTATTATCATGCGCCAGTAGTCTCGTACCGATATTATGGCGGTAGTAATTATTACAATGGTGGCTATAGAGATAGAGGCCACGGCTGGAATAATGGTGGATATCGCGGACATCATGGCTGGGGTCACGAGCGTCGTGAACGTGGCGGTGATCGCGGCGGCAATCGCCATCACGATCGTGACTAAACGATAATAATGAGTTAATTATCATTTAGCTGTTGTATAAGTTGCTGCATTAAAAAAACAGCAGCTTGCTGGCGTATTTGCGCGCGGTTGCCAGTAAACTGCTGTGTGCAGGTTATAGATTGATTATCCTGTGCAAAACCAAAACACACGGTGCCAACGGGTTTATCTGCACTGCCGCCATCTGGCCCCGCAATGCCAGTAATGCTACCAGCAATTTGTGCATGACTGTGCTTTAGTGCGCCTAAAGCCATCTCACTGGCGGTTTCTTCACTTACTGCACCATATTTAGCTAGCGTTTCGGCACATACGCCCAACATTTCTATTTTGGCTTGGTTGCTATAAGTTACAAAGCCACAATCAAACCAAGCCGAGCTACCAGCAATTTCGGTTACTGCAGCTGCCACCATGCCACCTGTGCATGATTCTGCCAATGCCAGTTTTAGGCTACGCGCCTTTAGTGCTGCACCTAAAGATTTGGCAAATTCAGCAGTAATATCGCGGTGATTATCCATAAAATTACTTTCAAACTTAACATTGCATAAATGGCAGCCAATATATCATCCAGCATTACACCAAAACCGTTTTTAAGTTTTGCGTCAAATTGGCGAATTGGAAAAGGTTTCCAAATATCAAATAATCTAAATAACAAAAATGCCAGCAACCAGCTTAACCATGAAGACGGCGTGATAGTAAGCACTAACATCATGGCTACAATTTCATCCCACACCATGCTGCCATGGTCTGCTACACCTAAGTCTTTGCCAGTCTTATCGCAAAAATAAATGCCAAAAATAAACAGTGCAAAAATATAGGTAAATTGTGCGGTGAGTGAAAAATCTGCAATCAACCAAAATAGCGGCAAGGCCACCAGTGTGCCAAACGTGCCAGGCGCTTTGGGTGCCAAACCACTGCCAAAACCCAACGCGAAAAAGTGGGCGGGGTGGGCGAATAGAAATTTAAAGTTTGGCTTATTCATTATTTTTAACCAAAATGATCAAATCCTTTGTTATTTAGCTTAATTTCAGTGTTGTTATACATGGCCTGCAGGCCAATAGGTAAGCGGGTGCTGGCGATGCATGTTAAAAGTATATTTTGTTGTTTTGCAATTGCTTCAATCGCGTCTCGTTGGTTGGGCGGCGCGGTAAAACATAACTCATAATCATCGCCACCCGCCAGTATGCATTGCTGAATGGTAGGCTGGTGCAAGTGATTAAGGCTGTAAAGCGACACAGGAAGTTTTTCTAAATGAATGTTCGCGCCCAAATTGCTGGCTTCTAAAATATGGCCTAAATCTGCCAGTAAGCCATCTGAAATATCGATACAACTGCTAGCAATACCGCGTAAAGCCAAGCCCAAAGCGGCGCGTGGCTGAGGTCTATTTAAACATGGTAGCCATTTTGCTGATTCGTCTTCTTGCCAGTTTTTATCAATTTCATAACGCTTTTGTAAAATAGCTAATGCCAGTGCCGCATCGCCCAGCGTTCCGCTTACCCAAATATCGTCGCCAGCTTTTGCGCCATCACGCCGCAGCGCCTTGCCCATTGGCACTTCGCCCATAATGGTCACGCTAATATTCAACGGCCCACGCGTGGTATCGCCACCAATTAAATCAATGTTAAATGCGTCGGCACAGGCAAAAAATCCGCGTGAAAATTCTGCCAGCCACGTTTCATTGACATCTGGCAAAGCAATCGCCAAGGTCGCCCATTTTGCTTGCGCGCCCATTGCCGCCATGTCAGACACGTTGACTGCCAGCGCCTTCCAGCCAACATCGTAAGCGAGCGCATCGTGAAAAAAGTGTGTGCCTGCCACCGACATATCGGTAGAAACTACCAACTGCATGCCATCTGCCACGTTGATTAATGCTGCATCATCACCCACGCCTAAAACTGTGTGGCGTGTTGAGCGGGTGAAGTATTTATGGATGAGATTAAATTCATTCATATTGGCGGCGCAGCTGATTTCTATAACATTTTAAGGCAAATAGCCCCAATGCAATGCCGACTAAATCTGCCAGCCAATCGAGCATGCTAGCGCTTCTTGTTTGAGTAAGCCACAGTTGCAGCAACCCCATCAAGCCACCGTAAATTGCCAAGCCTAAGCTAACATAAAATACATATTTTGGGTATGCTTTATAGCCCAAGTAAGTAAGTAGAACAAACGCTATAGCGTGTTCTAGCTTATCTTTTGGCCAAGTTTGCGGTGCGGGTTTTACTTCGATTAACAGCAAAAAAGTAGTGATTGCGAACAGACCCCAAAAAAGCACTGTAAAAATTAATTTTTTATTTAACATTTTATTTTTTTGGTCGAAACGCTTTGCAAATCGCTTCGTTGGTTTCAATATAAGGCGTCGGCTTTTCTTTAGTACCTAGTAAATCCAAACAATACGGCACTGCTGCAAATATGCCATGCACTTTTGTATTGCCATCTGCATCTTTTAAACCTTCTAAGGTTTGCGCAATGGCTTTGGGTTGGCCAGGTAAATTAATAATTAAGCACTGGCCACGAATCACCGCCACTTGCCGAGACAAAATGGCGGTTGGTACAAAATTAAGGCTAATTTGGCGCATTTGTTCGCCAAAGCCTGGCATTTCTTTTTCGCCTATATTCAATGTGGCTTCTGGCGTTACATCGCGCAAAGCTGGGCCAGTGCCGCCTGTGGTAAGTATTAAGTGGCAGCCTTGTACATCAACCAAATTAATCAGTGTGCTTTCTATCAGCGCTTGCTCATCAGCAATTAAGCGTGTTTCTATTGCGAAGGGTGATGTCAGTGCGCGACCTAGCCAATCTTGCAGCGATGGAATACCTTTATCCTCGTATACGCCTTGGCTGGCGCGATCTGAAATTGAAATCAAGCCAATTTTTAAACTGGTGTTAATTTTTAAAGTAGGAGGAGTGAATTCTTTTTCCATTTGTTTGTCTGTATGCTTATGAATAAACTTGCGCGTTAACTAATGCGCGTTATGATTAATATAATTGAATTATAGAGGACTTTTAAAAGTGGACAATAAAAGCATGGACTTAAATAATCGCTTAATCAATCAGGCTAAGCCAGCCAAAGCCATAGATATGAAAAAAATCACTGCAAAATGGATGTTAGCCAGCTTGCTTGCCGCTGGCACATTGCTAATGGCGACACAATTGTTGGCTGCAGAAAATTTATATGAAAAAAATTATAAAGCGCAAAATACAGGCAACTTAGTCTCGCTACAAGCAAGCCCAGATACCAAAATGTATGTTAGTAACCACAAAGATGATGACAACATCAGCATGTTAGAAAACGGTTACGACATGATGGGCACCACGGGTTTTGAGGCGGGTGAAGTGCCTGCAGAGATGGCGCTGCAACATGCAAAAGCCATTAAGGCCGATACGGTATTAGTGTATACAAAATACGGTGCAGCCCTAACAGCTTCCAGCAAAATTAGCACCTATAAAGAATCTGCCAAAAAAAATGGTGGTGTGGTTGATGAAAAAGACATGATAGAGCAAGATACGCAATATAAATATTATGCTAGTTACTGGGCAAAACTACCCGCGCCACTGTTGGGCGTGCATATTATTAAACTGGTGCGACCATCGAATGATGAAGATGAAAATGCAAAAAAAGATGAAGTAAAAGGCTTAAAAGTATTGGCAGTGATTAAAGGCTCGCCTGCCGAGGCTGCTGGCATTAAGCGTGGTGATATGCTGCTTAAAATAAACGAAACGGATTTAAATAAAGCAGAAGAATTATCTGGCGTGGTGCGCAAACTGCAAGGCCAAAAAGTAGCCATTGCTTACGAGCACGAAGGCGAAGCAAAAACAGCGCAAGCGACCATCAATACCAGAAAATAAGCATACTAGAAATTAAATTTAAGTTTCTAGCAAATGTAACTTTGCTGCAAGCCATCTCGTAGTGGTGGCTTGCAGCAAAATGGTGATTAAAATAGCCATAAACGTCACCGCTGCAATCACATCACTATGCGGCACTTTTAAACCCACTAACATCCCTGCTAACGCGCCTGGAATCACTCCAGTTTCGCGCGTCCAGCACATAAATAACAGTTCCTCAAATGTCCATTTGGCGCGCCTATCTGGCAGCGCGCAGGCAAATACAACTAGTGGCCTGCCAACCAACATAAATACCGCAACCACACCTAAAGCTGGCCAAAAATATTGCTGAAGTAATGCAAAATTGACTTGCGAACCCAGCAACACAAAAATAAATATGCGCATGATTAATGATGTCGTTAAAATAAAATCTTCTAATTTGGCTTGTTCTTGGTATTCCATTTTAAAGCCAAATATTTCTTTATTGCCCAACATTAAACCAAACACAAACACCGCCATAAAGCCGCTGGCATGCAAGTTATCAATGCTTAAATAGGCTGCCGCAACCGACATAATGGTGACAACTGGCGCGTATTCTGCCAAAAAGCTATATTTCTCGTGCGCAATAAATAAGGCTGCTAAGTAACCCAAAACTGCGCCGCCTGCAATGCCATAAATGGATTGTTTAAGTAGGTCGAGCAAACTGGTGGTAATAGAGAAATCAGCATTATTATTAAGTGCTACGGCAAGCACAGCAAAAGTTAAAATTGCGCCCATGGCATCGTTAAAGGCCGATTCGCTCATTACAGTTTGTGCCACTTTTGCGCGAATGGCCACTTGCTTAAAAATGGGCACCAGCGTTGCGGGGTCGGTAGATGCAATAACCGCACCTAATAACAGTGCAAAAATAAACGGCAAACCCAGCAAATATTGCGCCGCATAAGCCGTTACCAATGCGCTAATTAATACGCCTACGGTTGACATAATTAACAACGTTGGCCACACCTGTTTTAATACGTTTAAACGTACGCTGGCGCCACCATCAAATAAAATATAGCACGAGCCAAAAATCAGCAGTAATTGATTAAGCGTAGAATCTACTTTTACATCAATCACGCCAAGGCCTGCGCCACCCAGCAGCATGCCAGCGAGTAAAAAAAGCACCACGTCTGGCACTTTAATTATGCGTGCAATAAAGCCAGTAAAAGTGCCAGTGGCGAGGATAATACCCAGCAAAAAAAGCAATTCTTTGGCGTGCAGAATAGCGGGTGAAGCTTCCATTATTCGCTTTCTGCCTCATCAATTGCTTCCGCGTTACTTTCTATCGTTTCGCGGATTAGTTTAAATAATTCGCGACTGCTTTTGGGTGGTTTGTTGGCAGCGGCTTCTTTTTGTGCGTTGCGAATAAGGGTGCGAAATTGTTGTATATCAATATTTGCATGCGCAGATAAAAATTCTTGCAAGGCAGCGGGTTCAGTTACTAATCTGTCGCGCCAGCGCTCCATACCATGAAAGCGCGCATTTTCTTGGGTATTTTTACCTTCCCACGCTTGCAGTTGCGCAACAATCGGTGCGCTATCAATATCACGCATTAATCTGCCCAAATATTGCAATTGCCTGCGTATGGCGCCATTAGCCGTCAGACGTTTTGCCTCTAGCACCGCATCAAATAAGGCTTCTGGCAGGCTTAACTTTATTAATCTATCTTTAGATAAATCAATCAGTTTTTTACCAATATCTTGTGCAGCGTCAGCCTCGGCTTTTAGCTTAGTTTTGCTAATGGGTGTTTCTACGTCTGGGTCAATTGAATAGTTTTTTTCTGCCACGTTTAGGGTGTCCAGCAAGCGCAAGGTTGTAATGCGGTATGATAACAGTTTTACCCAATTGAATTAATCAAACCCGCTATGCAATTAGATGAATTAAAGCAAATTACCCAAAATGTATTGGCGCTAGCCAAAAAAGCTGGCGCATCATCGGCCGATGCGGAGGTTAGTTTTGGCACAGGTCAAAATGTATCGGTGCGGCTTGGCGAGGTAGAAAATATTGAATATAACCGCGATAAAGGTGTTTCGGTGACTGTGTATTTTGGCCAACAAAAAGGCCACGCTAGCAGCTCTGATTTAAGCCCCAAAGCGCTTAAAGACACGGTAGAAGCAGCCTGCAATATTGCCAAATATACCGCTAAAGATGCATTTTGTGGCTTGGCCGATGCCAATTTAATGGCAAAAAATACACAAGATTTAGATTTGTATCATCCCTGGCAAATTAGTGTGGATGACGCGGCAGCGCTTGCCAAAACGTGCGAAGCTGCGGCCTTAAGTGTAGATAAAAAACGCATAACCAATTCAGAAGGTGCAGGCGTTTCTAGCTCTGAGGCAGTATTTGCTTACGCCAATAGCCACGGCTTTGTGGGCGGCTATCAAAGCTCGCGCCATAGCATCAGTTGCTCGGTCATTGCTGAGCATAATGGTGCCATGCAGCGCGATTATTGGTACTCGTCTGCGCGCGATATGGACGATATGGAAAGCGCAGAATACATTGGCAATTTGGCTGGCAGCCGCACTGTTAAACGCTTGGGCGCCAAAACCATTAAAACAGGCCAATACCCTGTTTTGTTTGAATCGCCGCTGGCCAGTGGCATTATTGGCAGCTTGGTCAGCGCGATTTCTGGCGGCAGTTTATATCGCAAATCCAGCTTTTTATTGGATAGTTTAGGCAAACAAGTTGCCAATAAAATATTAAATATTGATGAATTGCCACATTTAAAAAAAGGTGCTGCTAGCAGCCCGTTTGATAGCGAGGGTGTTGCAACAACTGACCGAAAGTTGCTTGAAAATGGCGTGCTGCAAGGCTATATGCTGGGCAGTTATTCTGCACGCAAATTAGGCATGCAAAGTACTGGCAATGCGGGTGGCAGCCATAATTTAATTGTGCAATCGTCTGGCGAAAATTTTGAACAATTGCTGCAAAAAATGGGCACAGGTTTATTGGTGACAGAGGTGTTGGGCCATGGCTTAAATATGGTGACAGGCGATTACTCGCGTGGTGCAGCAGGTTATTGGGTGCAAAATGGTGTAATTGCGCACCCAGTGGAGGAAATTACGATTGCGGGCAATATGAAAGACATGCTCAATCAAATAATTGCTATCGGTACCGATGTAAATAAAAATAGCAGCAAACAAACAGGGTCTATTTTAATCGAAAATATGACCGTGGCTGCAGGCTAGTGCAATGCTTACGGCCTAGTATTAATGCGGGTTGCAGGCATGTTTAATTTGAACAACAAAAAAGCCGCAATTGCGGCTTTTTTATTAATGTCATCTTTATTTATTTTGGTTCGGCTGGCACATCTTCGTCAGCAGGTTCAAAGCCATCATCTGCTGGGCGCACCGCAGCTAATTCACCATCAGCCACCAAGCTTGCACGGCGTTGTAAATAAGCATCGCGCATAAACGCATACGGGTCTAGCGATGCATCATCGACAATATCTTTAGCATCTAATAGTTCGGTTCTGGTATCAACAATTTGCGCAGCGCGCAATTGGTTGTGTAAGCGTATCTCGCCAATATTGTGTGTGTAAGTAATTGGGTCGCTAGTCACGCGATCAACCACAAAGCCAGTAGTGTCGCGCAAAGTGCTGGCACCTAAAAATGGCAAAACTAAATACGGGCCATTACCTACACCCCAATAGCCCAGCGTTTGGCCAAAATCTTCTTTACGTTGCGCAATGCCATCCATGCCAGCGACATCAATAAAGCCAGCAACACCGAAAGTACTGTTAATAATAAAGCGGCCAGCATCAGTAAATGCATTGGCAAATTTAAGCTGTAATAAATCATTTAAAACGGTAGTAATGCTGCCTAGATTATTAAAAAAGTTATTAAAACCTTTACGCACTGGTGTTGGTGTAATGGCTTTATAGGCACTAGCAACGGGTTTTATGGCATATTTATCGGCTACATCATTGAACTTGTAAACGCCGCGGTTAACCCCCTCTAGCGGGTCTTTATTGGCTTGCGTGGCACAGCCAGATACCAATAATGCCAGTAAAAAGGGCAGTAAAATAGTTTTAAACTTTGATGGCATATTATTATCGCTTTATTAAAATTAATTCTGTTTTATGTTTATTTATTGAATTTACAATTAACAAAATTTTACACAGTTATTATCGCCGACAGGCACTACTGTTGTCTAGTGTTAACCTTGCACACTTATCATTGCACTATTACTGTTGTTTAATAACAACATTTGTTACATTTAAGCTAAAGCAACAACTATGCCTTAAATTATTCATCATTTGTTTGCGCTTTATTTAAGCTACAGGTTTTGTATAAATCTAGCGCCAGTGCTCGCTGTACGGCGTGTTCTACAATTGGCGCAGGGTAATCTTTACCTATCACTACACCGATGGATTGTTGACGAATTGGTGGAATTAACCACGGTGCGTGTATTTCTTTGTCACTGCAATTGGCAATTTCTGGCACATATTTGCGGATAAACTTGCCAGCACCATCAAATTTTTCGCTTTGAGTAATGGGATTAAATATGCGAAACCATGGTTGCGCGTCGCAACCCGTGCTGGCGGCCCATTGCCAGCCGCCATTATTAGCGCTAAAGTCAAAATCAATTAAATGCTCGGCAAAATAACGCTCGCCCCAACGCCAATCGATTAACAAATCTTTGACCAAAAAGCTAGCGGCAACCATACGTAAGCGGTTATGCATAAAGCCAGTTTGGTTAATTTGGCGCATCGCCGCATCAATAAGCGGGTAGCCCGTATTACCATCGCACCACGCTTTAAATAAGGCTGGGTTATTTGGAAAAGCAATATTCTCAAACTCCGCTTTAAATGCTTTGCCAGCAGCTACATGCGGGTTGTGATGCAAAATTTGAAAGTAAAAATCGCGCCAAATCAGCTCGTTTAACCAGCTTTCGGCACCAGCATTGGCGCTGTCTCTGGCCTGTCTTGCCAAATGCCGTACAGAAACAGTACCAAAACGCAAATGTACCGATAAATAAGACACGCCTTTTACCGCAGGAAAATTACGCGCATCTTTGTATTGATGCATGCGCTCTGCAAAATCTTCAAATAATTGCTTGCCGCCCTGCATGCTTGTGGGCAAACGCATTGTGCTAAGGTTGGTGCGCACAAAGCCCATAGCCTCTAAACTAATTAATTCGCTTGGCGGCAGTTTGGCTAAATGATGAATATAGCTATCGACAGGGTAGGGCTTTAGATAAAAATCATCTAATTTTTTAAGTGATGTATTACGGTAGTGCGAAAATACGGAGTAAGGTTTATTGCTTAAGCTTAAAACCTCGTCTTTTTCAAAAATGACCTGGTCTTTAAAATCATGAAAAGTAATGTGCTTGCTAGCCAGTTGATCAGCAACATGTTTATCTCGCGCCACCGCACTTGGCTCATAATCACGATTAGCATACACCGCATGGATATTGGCTTCTAGGGCATATTGTAGAACAAGTTGTTGTGCGCTGCCGTGCAACACAGTTAAATCGCCACCGTTTTTTTGCAGCGCAGTTTTAAGTTCGCGCACGCTTTCCCAAATAAACTCTACGCGGCGATCTGCCTTGTTGCCCAGCTTGTCTAGAATATCGGTATCAAACACAAACAGGCAATAAACAGCCTGCGAATTTTTAAGCGCATGGTATAGCGCAGCATGGTCAAAATCGCGTAAATCGCGCCTAAACCAAACAAGCGCGTTTTTTTGTTGGGATTGTTCTAGCATCTAAAATGTTCCGATTAAATTAGGCCTAAATTAGGCCTAAATTGATAGATGCTAGATTAACAAATAAATGCCTAGCTGGTGGCTTATTTAACTAAAAATAATTAACCATGCGCTCGGTTTTTGTAGTGATCAAAATCAATTGGCACATTTTTGTAGGTGCTAGATGATGCAACAGATTCGTTCTGAGCCAGCTTGTCGCGCAATTCAAGTGCAAGTTCGTTTAGGCTGGCATCGCCTTCGGCGGATATTTTGTTGAAAATTTCATCGCGGTATGCGGCGTCTTCTGCAAGGCGCTGTGCCGCAATTGGGCCAGTCACTTTACGTGCGCGCAAAATAAATTTAACTGCTAAGTTGAGTGTGTCGTGGTTCATTTTATTTACTCCATCGTTTGTTATTAAGATTTATGTGTAATATAAATGGTTAATGCACAAATTATAAAGCAAACTTTATGCCAGCATTGTTAAACAATGTTAAGCAAACTTTAACAGGTAAAACAATGACTTAATCGCGATGATAAGGGTGATTTTGCATGACGCTGTAAGCACGGTAAAGCTGCTCGCACAACAGCACGCGTACAAACGCATGCGGCATGGTTAGCCGCGATAAGCCTAAATTAAAATGTGCTGCTTGTTTAATGCTGGCATGCAAACCATCGGCGCCGCCCACCAAAAAACAAATATTTTTGCCTAAGCTTTGCCAGTGGCGCATGTTGTCTGCCAGCATTAATGTGGTCAATTGCTGACCATTTTCGTCACAAGCTACCAAAAAATTGTCACCCGCCACCTCTAAAATACGTTTGGCTTCAAGCGCTTGAATGTTTTCTGTGTTGTTACCCGCAGCACGCTTTTCGGGTTTTATTTCGATTATTTCTATCGATAACTCGCGCGGCATGCGCTTTATATATTCTGCGCAAGCAATTTGTACCCAATCGGGCATTTTGTGGCCAACGCTAATAATGCGTAGCTTCAAGGCATATCTCTAGATTATAGGTTTCTAAGTCTAGGTTTCTAAGTCTTGAGCCGGTTTAATATGACCACGTCGCGCTTCGGCATCGCCCCATAATTGTTCTAAGTTGTAATAGGCGCGGGTGGCAGGCACCATAATGTGCACCACAATATCGTTTAAATCTACCAACACCCATTCGCCTTCTTTTTCGCCCTCAGTGCCGCGAATATCGTAACCTTTTTCTTTCATTTTTTCGCGCACATTGTCGCCCATGGCCTTGGCTTGGCGGCTAGATGTGGCCGAGGCCACAATCATATAGTTGGTAATATTGGTGAGCTTGCGCACATCCATTACGCTAATATCAAAGCCTTTAATGTCTTCAAGTGCGTCGATAACGGCTTGCTTCATGCCATCTAAATAGGCTGTTTCTACTTTTGCTAGGTTGGCTTTTACTGTATCTGTGGTTTTGGTCATGTTGTATTTACTGTTGCCTGAGTTTAAAATTATGGTTTAAAATTATGCTAATTAATAAATAATATTATAGCATAATCAATCACTTATATTAAATTCAATATTATCGATTAAGCGCGTTTTACCGCCCGTTTTGTTAATAATTTTAGCCGCGCCCAATACCACTAATTGTTTATCTTGGACCGTCGCCGTTTGCAGATTTAAAGACGATCGAATAGAAATATAATCGACATCCCAACCTTGCTTGGTCAAAATGTCCGTGGCTTGTTGCTCTAGTTGAACAAAATTTTTGTTGCTATTTTGTACTTGGTTCACAATGCTCTGCAAGATGTTATTTAACTGGCTTGCAGACGCACGTTGTGCATCAGTTAAATAGCCATTGCGCGAGCTTAATGCCAAGCCATTGGCCTCGCGCACTGTCTCGCCCGCCAAAATTTCAATCGGCATATTAAATTGCCGCACCATTTCTTTAATAATAAAAAGCTGCTGAAAATCTTTTTTACCAAATACTGCAATATTAGGCTGCACTGTATTATAAAAAACGATATTAAATAGCTTCATCACCACCGTCGCAACCCCAGCAAAATGCTTTAATCGCGTAGCGCCACAAAGCACGTTGGCAATGGGCGGCGGGTCAATCGTCATGCTTTGATTAAGGTTTTCACCATCGAAGTCGGCGTAAACTTCAGCCACAGTTGGCACAAACACAATATCGCAGCCTGCAGCTTTTAGTTTCTCGCAATCGGCTTCTAAGGTGCGCGGATAGTTAGCTAAATCTTCAGTCGGGCTAAACTGCAGCGGGTTTACAAAAATGCTGGCTACAATAAAGTTGGCATGTTGTTTAGCTGTTGTTACAAGTGCAATATGGCCATCGTGCAAATTGCCCATGGTGGGGACGAAACCAATATGAGTTTGGTCTTTAAGCGCGGCGCGTAGCTCGGCAACAGTATTAATCATTTGCATCGTGTTATTTTAACGCAGATAATACATTTAACTATTTTGTTTTTAGTGGGATAACGGTGATGCGTCATTTATTTTGGGTAATATTTAGTCTGTTTTTGCTAGGCGCATGCAATCAAGCAGATACGCCACAAGCCAATAACCATGCGGCCTCTGCTGAGCCAGTGGCTACAATAAACAAGCTACAAGATGGCACTTATTGTTTTACTAAACTATACAATAAAGATGTTACAGATGTGCAGCTGACAATTCTTGGTAGCGCAGTTACAGGCACCCTGAACTGGATTCCCTACCAAAAAGATAGTGCGCGTGGCACGCTGCAAGGCTTTAAAAATGCGACAGGTGAGTTGGAGTTAATGTACGACTATATGATTGAAGGCAGCCAACAAACCGAAACCAAAGTGATGAAATTTGAAGATGGGAAATTACTGATAAAAGTGGGTGAGCTGCTTGACCCAAAAAATGATGGAAATCTAGTCTTTAAAGATGTGAGCCAAGCCAAATACTCTGAAGTTTTAGAGAAAGTAGATTGCAAAAAGTAATATTTAACTGGCCTGCAAGCCGCATAGATATTGGCTTGCAGGGCATGCATAAAAATTAATAACCATAAAAATTAATAACTATGTTCAGCCGCCGGAAAGCTTTTGTCTTTAACCGCTTTTACATACGCCACAACAGCCGCTTGAATACTCGCTTTTCCATCAACAGCGCTATCTTGTAAAAAGTTACGCACAAATCTGGGGTTTTTAAACTCAGTTGGGATTTTGCTGGCGGCACCAGTGTAAATACCTAATAAATCTTGCAAAACAAGCACTTGGCCGCTGCAGTCTACACCAGCGCCAATGCCTATTGTGGCACAGCTAATACTTTCGGTAATTTGTTTGGTTAACGCCGCAGGCACCATTTCTAGCAATACAAAGCTCACGCCCGCCGCCGCCATGTCTTTCGCATCTTGCAAAATCTGTTCGGCTGATTCTTGTGTTTTACCTTGAATTTTGTAGCCACCGAGTTGATTCACCGATTGTGGCGTAAAACCTAAGTGCGCACACACAGGAATGCCGTGCTCAACCAAGTAACGCGCGGTTTCTACACGTTTGCCGCCACCTTCAAACTTAACCAAATGCGCGCCACTTTTTACTAGCCACAGTGCGTTTTTGCAAGCCGCTTCGTTATCTTGCTCGTAACTGCCAATCGGCATATCCGCCATAATCACCGTGTTAGGCGCACCATTCTTCACCATTTTAGTATGGTAAGTCATATGGTGCATGCTCACGTTTAGCGTGTTCTCGGCGCCTTGCAGCACCATACCAAGCGAGTCACCTACCAGCAGCATATCTACACCTGCATGCTCCATCAATTTGGCAAAAGTGGCATCGTAGCAAGTGAGCATGGCGATTTTCTCGCCATTTTTGCTTAAGTTTTTAATTTTATCTAACAAAATAAGCGTTAATCAAAATTAGGGTTAAAGTATTCGCGGCTACTTTTAATTTTGCCTATGCGCTCAATTAGCAAATCTAGTGCGCTATCATCTTTAATAATATTTAGTTTTTCGTTGTTCACAATCAATACAGGCGATGCGTCATATTTGTGAAAAAACTCGCTATAAGCCTCGGCTAAGCGTTCTACATATTCGTGCGGAATTTCTTGCTCGTAACTAATATTACGCTCTTCAATGCGCTCCACCAGCGCATCCACAGGCGTTTGCAGGTAAACAATTAAATCTGGCCGTGGCGATTTTAATTGTAAATGGCTATAAATTTGGTGATACAAATTATATTCTTCGTCATCCAAATTTAACCGCGCAAATAGTGGGTCTTTATCTAGAAAAAAGTCAGCAATTGTGGGCTGCCTAAACAAATCGCGTTGCGTCATATCGCTAATTTCGCGCGAGCGTTGAAACAGAAAAAATAATTGTGTTGGCAAGGCGTAACGCTGCGCATCTTGATAAAAGCGTGGCAAAAAAGGGTTTGCCTCGGCTTTTTCACTCAGCAATTGCACGTCAAATTTTTCTGATAGTCGGCGCGCCAGTGAAGTTTTGCCGCTACCAATAGGGCCTTCAATCACAATGTATGGAAACTTTTCGAAAATACTCATGCTAATTTTTTTACGCCTTGGTTTTTGTAAGTTTGCGCTAATTTTACAATACTCTCACCGTTGGGGCATGTTAAATTTGGTGAAATTTCTGCCAAAGGCAGCAACACAAACGCGCGCTGAAACATGCGTGGGTGCGGTAGTGTCAGGGTTTTTGTTTGTATTTTTACATCGCCATAAAGCAATAAATCCAAATCCAACTCGCGCGGCGCATTACTAAACGTGCGCTGGCGGCCAACTGCATTTTCTATGTGTAAAAGTGCGTCCAATAATGCTTGGGGCGATAATTGAGTGCTCACCTCTGCCACTGCGTTAATAAAATCTGGTTGTGCCTTTAATTGAACAGCGTCATAACCAACCGGCGCGCTTTCATACAAACTAGATTGATTCATAACCTTAGTTTTAGGTATTTTATCGATGCTCTGCAAGCCGCGTATTACTTGGCTCGCAGGGCAGTCTAAATCGCCCGCTAAATTGCTGCCCAGCGCAATAAACGCTTTAAACCAAAATTTATTACTGCTCAATATGCTCGCTCGCCACTGATTTTAATAAATTGGCATCGCTATTAGGCGTTTTTTTGCGTTTTTTTCGGCGCTTTTTAGGGCTTGTGTCGGGCAGCAACATGTCGGTACGGCGCTCGCTGCTGGCATCGGCAAATTCTGTCCACCATTCACCTAACTCTATGTCAATTTCGCCAGATTCACAACGTAGCAGCAAAAAGTCGTAGCCAGCACGATAGCGCGGGTGCGTGAGTAACGCATATGGCCGCTTGCCGGCGCGTTGTTCAAAGCGCGGCTGCATCAGCCAAATTTCTTTCATGGTGGCGGTAAATCGATTATGAATCGCCATTTTGCTAGCCTGAATATCAATGACCTCGCTCATGGCCATGTGCAGCGCGGGTATTGGGTGATGCTCTTGTGCTTTAAATTTATCCCAAGCCACCAACATTTCGTGCCACAACAGCGTGGCAAACAAAAAGCTGGGATTGCTCGATTTGCCTATTTTAATGCGGTCATCGGTATTTTTTAGCGCCAACATCACAAATTTTTCGCCCAGCGGTTGCTCTAGCACCACATCTAACAGCGGCAGCAGGCCATGGTGCAAATGTTGTGCACGCAACGCGCTGATGCTTTCCACCGCATGGCCAGATAAAAATAACTTCAACATTTCGTCAAATAAGCGGCTGGGCGGCACGTCTTGCAATAAATCCGCTAGTTTATGTATGGGCGCTTCGGTGGTTTTTTCAATCTTCAAACCCAACTTGGCCGATAGCCGAACCGCACGTAGCATACGCACTGGGTCTTCTTGATAGCGTGTTGTTGGGTCGCCAATCATGCGCAACAGATTATTTTTTAAGTCAGCTACACCATTGTGAAAATCTAATACTTCTTGATTAGCTGGGTTGTAATACAGAGCGTTGGCGGTAAAATCGCGGCGTACCGCGTCTTCCTCTAAACTACCAAAAATATTATCGCGAATAATGCGGCCGCTATCGTTGGTTTTAGCGTCGCCATCTGCTAAGTTACCATCCGAAAGGTGATGCCCACGAAAGGTAGATACTTCAATTGTTTCGCTGCCCCACAGCACATGCACCAATCTAAAGCGCTTGCCGATAATGCGCGAACGGCGAAATACTTTGTACACTTCTTCTGGCGTGGCATTGGTGGCAATATCAAAATCTTTTGGC
>JANOYU010000049.1:0-20158 GCA_031429035.1 Methylophilaceae bacterium | reverse complement strand
CCACCCGCTTTAAAAGCCTTGTTATTATCTAACGATGCGCGTGGTGAGTTAAATGTGCCGCCGCGCGGCAATGCTAAACGCCGCGCATCAACCGCAGCGTAAGTATGTATTTACTTGATACCAACATTGTTTCAGAACTTAGAAAAATTAAACCGCACGGCGCAGTACTAGCATGGCTGCAAAGTGTAGATGACCACGACTTGCATTTATGTGCTGTGACGATTGGTGAAATACAAGCAGGCATAGAAATCACTCGCGAGCAAAATGCTGATAAAGCCAACGAAATCGAAGCTTGGCTAAATCAACTTGCCTGCAACTACAGCGTGCTACCCATGACCGCAGAAACGTTTAGAATTTGGGCAAAACTCATGCACGGACAATCAAACACAGTGATTGAAGATGCCATGATAGCCGCATGTGCCATCGCACATCGGCTGACAGTAGTAACAAGAAATATACGTGACTTTGAACGTTTTTCGGTAAACTTATTAAACCCATTTGAGTTTTAATTGGCGTAATTTAATAAAAATTGCTATATTTCTTTATGCAGAACATTTAAATGATTTTTCAGGTGTAATAAATTTTATGAAACAATTGATTTAATTAAGAATATGTACAGTTATACAATATTAACAACATGCCCAAATAAAAGATTAAGTTCTTTTTTGGGGTCTACTTTACGTTCTAGCCCGCGCTTCGCGCGGACTAGAACGTGCGAATAAGCGTGAATTCATTGCGCACGCGGCGCGTGCCAGAACCCCGCAATGAATCACACTGCCCTACGGGCAGGTGCTTATTCGCACGTTAGGGCGCTATGAGTCTTCGCATTTTTCCAAGCCTTGCCATCGTCAGCGTTGCGGCGCTTTTAGGCCTGTCTCTCGCCAAAGTTTCGTCCGAAGATCCGTGGGCTTTCTCGTTGGGTGCTGCGGTCATTGCAGCAGTCGCTGTAAGCATCGCTAGGCTTTTTCGCCAACCCACTGGTTCGTTTGAGCAAACCACACCACCTAGTAAACTTCTCGGCTTACGTATTGGGGTGGCCGGTTTTGTCGTAGCACTCTGCGGTTGGCTAGTCGGCGTGTTCTTCTCAGCTTCGGTTGGTTACTACATCGTGGCCTTTGGGGTTGCCACTGGGTTTGTTGGCTTTCCCATCCACATTTACAACATGTTCCGCACATGAGCCGCAGCCTATCCCCTCATTCAAGCGGGACGCCTGACGGCGCCCCTTAATTCAAACGTTAGGGTTCAAAACATGGTAACGAACTCCATAGCTAAAGTAATTGAGGCTACAGCTTCACAATTAGCGAAACAGGCTGGTATTCAGCAAGGCGCTGAAACTTCAGCGATTGAGTCAATCGTTTCAAACGATGGAAATTTTTATACATCACTTGCTTATGTTGGCTTTTTCTTCCCAACTATTCGCTTGGTCAACGGTATTCCGTTCGCCACTTTTCCTACAGCAAAAACAGAAACACCGATTGATTGCGTTCATGTTGACTTGCTACACCACAGTGATGCAGCGGGTAAAGAACCTGAAATTATGAGTGCTTTAGGGATGGCTCTTGCCCAGATATGGAATCAAACTTTGAAAACTAGCTCAATTCCCGGCAAGTTTATTTATGATAACTCGGAGGGTTATGATGTTGTTTATCAACCCTAACCCATCATTCAAGCGGGACTGGCTAAAGCCAGCCCCTTAATTCAAACGTTATACATTTATGAAATTTCTCATCATTACTCTGGCCATTCTGTTTCAAAATAACGTTTTTGCTTGTGGAGATGTCTCTGTATTTGAATTTGGCGGCTATTCAGTACCAGAAACCAAGTCAAAACCATATGGTGAAAGTGTGACAGTAAGAAATAATGAAATAAAAATTCGTACGGAATTCATAGACGATTTATTGAAAAACCCAACGGGCAGTGATCTAGATAAAAATCGCGAGGAGTTTTTCTATTTGGTGGCAAGAAGTAACGAAAAAGCAGTGCTGGCTGGCCTAAAGATACTAACCCACTTAATCAGTCACCCAGAATATTCCTACGACTGCGACTCTAAGCACGAAAAATGGAATAAAGAAGAAGTGGCATTTGTTCTATCAAGAAGCTGGGTATTCCATGAGCAGTTGTGCAACATTGAAAGTAAAGAGCGGACTACTATCCTTTCGTTTTATGAAAATCATCCAATGCTTTATGGCATGGTTTATGACCCACCTTGGATGGAAGGAAATCTATCATGCGAAAAGTAATGTATAACCCATCCATCAAGCGGGACGCGCTAAAGCGCGCCCCTTATCTCAGACGTTCTAGCCCGCGCTTCGCGCGGACTAGAACGTGCGAATAAGCGTGAATTCATTGCGCACGCGGCGCGTGCCAGAACCCCGCAATGAATCACACTGCCCTACGGGCAGGTGCTTATTCGCACGTTAGGCATGATGTCGCTAACACAAGAGAAAATAGAGCAATGGGCTACGGCCTACATTGAGGTTCAACAGAGAGCTGGTACAATAGATGCGGATAATCCGCTCTGGTGGTCAATTGAGCGCTTCATGAATATGTATGAACAACAGGAAGCTGAAGATGCATGGACTACAATCTTAGAAATTCTTGCACGAAAGCCCTCAGCACAAGTTCTTGGAATTTTAGCTGCAGGGCCGCTAGAAGATCTAATAGAAGAATGGGGAACATTGTTTATTGAGCGTATAGAACTTGAGTCACGTCAAAATCCAGAGTTCCGGCATCTTCTCGGAGGTGTTTGGCGTAGTGGTACTAGTGTAGTTTGGGAGCGGGTAGAGAAATCGCGAGGCGCTCCATGGTAGTAACACCCAACCCATCATTCAAGCGGGACGCCTAACGGCGCCCCTTAATTCAAACGTTCTAGCCCGCGCTTCGCGCGGACTAGAACGTGCGAATAAGCGTGAATTCATTGCGCACGCGGCGCGTGCCAGAACCCCGCAATGAATTCACGCTTATTCGCACGTTAGGCCTTCTTGACAATTTTTACAATGTACATACAATGTAATGATGATAAAGTTTGAGTGGGATACCGCAAAAGCAAATTCAAACAAGAAAAAACATGGCGTTTCGTTTGAAGAGGCTCAATCTGTTTTCTATGACGAATTTGCCGTGCAATTCTTTGACGAAGAAAGCTCCAATCTAGAAGATAGGTTTTTAATGCTTGGTTTTAGCGATGAAGCTCGCCTGCTAATCGTCTGCCATTGCGAACGAAATCAAAGCAACAGAATACGAATTATCTCGGCTAAAAAAGCCACCAAAATTGAAGGTAAATATTACCAAGGAATTAAGCCATGAAAACTGAATATGACTTATCAAAAATGAAATCTCGCAAAAATCCCTATGCAGCCAAGCTTAAAAAATCGGTCACGATGCGCTTGAGTGAGGATGTTATTGGCTATTTCAAACAAATGGCTGACGAAAAAGGTGTTCCATATCAAAGCCTTATCAATCTGTATCTTCGCGATTGTGTTGTAAGCCATAAGAAAATTGATATTTCTTGGCAAACAGCGCCCTAACCCATCAATCCAGCCGACCGCTTGCAGCGTCGGCTGATTTCAAACCTTAGGCTTAAACGCTAAAAAGGCTTTGCCATACCCCCGCGTGCCTATTGGCTTGCAGGGCAACAGCTTTTAGTTGTTTTTGGCATTTTAATTTGCTTTTAATGGTCAGTTTTACGCCCTTTTTTAGGGCTTTTTTTACGGCGCGTACTTGTTACTATCGCACATCTATTTTATTGTTTAATTTGTTGGGGTTTGCTACGTTAGTGCTTTGTAGCGGCGCTTATGCTAACCTAATATGCAAGGCGTTTGCACTGCGCTTTGCAGGCGCTGCAGCATGCCCATTACAACTAACAATAAGAAAGAGCTTAGGGGAAGTCAAAATGGAGAGAAAAACTTACGATGAAATGTATGCCAGCGAGGATTGTCACTGGTGGTTTGTGGCCAGAAAATTAGTTTTACAAAAAATAATTGGCCAATATTTGCAAAACAAAAAACCAAGCACGGTGTTAGAGGTTGGTTGTGGCTCTGGCGGAAACTTAAAAATGCTGAGTACTTTTGGCCAAATTTCTGCGATGGAGTTAGATGATGAAGCGCGAGATATGGCAAATAAGAAAAATCTTTGCCAGGTAAAAAAAGGCAAGCTGCCCAATGTGCTGCCTTTTGAAAATAGCTTTGATTTAATTTGCATTTTAGATGTATTAGAGCATATTGATGATGATTTAGCCGCGCTGCAAGCTTTAAAAGCCAAACTAAATCAGCACGGCACGCTGCTAATTACGGTGCCGGCTTATCAGTTTTTATGGAGCGCGCATGACGTAGCCAGCCATCATAAAAGACGTTATAGCAAGCAGCAGTTAATGCAGGTTATCGCTAAATCTGGTTTAACTATTCAATACATTACTTACTTTAATACTTTGCTGTTTCCGGTGATTGCAGCGGTAAGAATCATGCATAATATTTTGGGCAAAACCACTGGCAGCGATGTCAGCATGCCGTCTAAATTTGTTAATAATGCGTTAAAAACCATTTTTGCCAGCGAGCGATTTTTATTGCCAAATATATCTCTGCCATTTGGCGTATCAATATTGGTGATTGCAAGCTAAGTTGGCACAAGCTGGCTTGGCTTGGCTTAACTTGTATGTGGTTGTGATTCGGTTGTATACTTTGTTTGAATACTAAAAAATGTAAATTAAAACTATTACAATATTTACTTGGGGCTTTCAATGTATAACGCAATTTACACTTACTTTCGCCAGCTTAAAGCAGGTACCGAGGATGAAACCAATGGTCGCCATGTGGTGGCTGCGTTGGTGACTGATTTGTGCGGTAATAACGCTGCGCCAGCCATATTAGATGTTGGCGCTGGTTACGGCAAAGATTTACTCACGGTTAAACACAACTTACCAAACGCAAGCATGTCGGCGGTTGAAGGCTACCCAGAGGCGGTGGCTTTTTTGCGGCAATCTGGCGTAAATGTGGCCAGCATTAATTTAGAAAAAGATAAACTTCCGTTTGCAGATAACACGTTTGACGTGGTGATGTGCAACCAAGTGATTGAGCACGTAAAAGAGTTGTTTTGGCTGGTTTCTGAGCTAACTCGCGTGTGTAAAGTAGGTGGCAAACTGATGATAGGCATGCCTAACTTGGGCTCTTTACACAACCGTGTTGCGCTGCTGATTGGCCGCCAGCCGCCTGCTATACATGTGTTTGGACCACATGTGCGCGGGTTTACTAACCATGGTTTGCGTGATTTTTTGCAAGCGGGCAACGTGTTGCAGGTGCAACGGGTGCTGGGCAGCAATTTTTACCCTTTTCCGCCCAGCATTTCGCGTGTGCTGGCTAGGTGGTTTCCTAGTTTGGCTGTGTCATCTTTTTTTGCCATTCAAAAAATCTCTGCCGAAAGCTTTTTACAAGTGCTCGATTCGCCGCGTGGCGGCGAGCTAGTAGATACGCCGTATTACAGAGGTGTATCAGTATAAAGCATTAAGTTTTGGGGTTGGCTTTGTTCCATCCAATTATACCTGCCTTCATTACGCCAACGTCTTTATAACCCGCCTGATAAGCGCGATTTGCTGCTGCGTGCGAGGCTTGACAATAGCTGTTGTAGCAGTAAAAAACTAATGTAGTGGCTTTGTCTTTTGGTAGCTCGGTTATTGCATATTCGTTGTATGAGCTTAACAAAATTGCACCTGGCACCACGCCTGCAAAACTGCGTGCACTGTCATTATTAGCATCTAAAATTGCCACATTTGCTGGCTTATCTTGCACAAATTTTTGTACTGCTTGTACAGAAATATCTTTTACAGGCTCGCCCGCAGTTGCTTGGCCAACAAAAAGTGCTAATGCAAAATATAAAATATAAAAAAATTGTTTCATGTTGACTCCTAAAATATCTAAATAACGCAAATTTGGTGGTATGACTAATTAGTCGGCGTAAGGTTTGCAACCTTACAGTTTATTTGGGGTTTTATTTGAATTGATTATCGCAAAAAATAGTGTTTAGCTTTAAAATGGCTGTATGAAAACCTCTTTTATTATTGCCAGCACAGCCGCTATACACACAGCCATTATTAAACATGAATCTGATATTGAAGGCCTAGATCGCGCCATTGGCGATGGCGACCATTATGCCAATGTTAAACGCGCGACCGAGCTGGTGGCAGCCATGGCAAACGAGCTGGCGCCATTAACACCGCAAGTTGCATTTGAAAAAATAGGCGCAAAATTACTCAGCAGTATGGGTGGTGCATCGGGCATTTTATTTGCCAGTATGTTTATGGGCATGGCCAAATTTTATCAACTAAATAACGATAAAGCTAACGAGCTAAACACCAACTTGGAACATGCCGCCGCCTTTGCCTATGGCGTGCAAAGCGTGATGATGCGCGGCAAATCAAACGTGGGCGAAAAAACCATGTTAGACGTGCTGGTGCCTGCATCTACCACCTTTACCCATGCCGCCGCACAAGGCAAACATGTGGCAGATATTTGCAAAGAAGTAAAAAACGCCGCCGATAAAGGCCTAGAATACACACGCGATTTAGTAGCCACCAAAGGTCGTTCCGCAAGTTTAGGTGAGCGCGCCATTGGCCACCTAGACTCAGGCGCAAAAAGCTGCCAAGTGATGATAAATGCGGTGTGCGATTTAATCTTAAAAGCATAAATTTTAGTTCATCATTATTTGGCTGCCCTGCAGGCCAATATCTAAGCGGCTTGCAGGGCATCTAATTTAGCTCGTAAAGGATTAGTATGAAAAAATTTATGAATAATGTAGAGAATATGCTAACCGAAAGCCTTTCTGGTTTTGCCGCAGCCCACAGCGATTTAGTCAGCCTACACTTAAACCCCAATTTTTTAACCCGCACAAATATAAGCAAAAATAAAGTTGCCATTATTTCTGGTGGCGGGTCAGGCCATGAGCCTTTGCACGCAGGTTATATTGGCGTTGGCATGCTCGACGCCGCCTGCCCTGGCCATGTGTTTAGCAGCCCAACGCCAGACCAAATGCTGGCTGCAGCCGCAGCGGTGCATGCCGATAAAGGTGTTTTATTTATTGTTAAAAATTATGCAGGCGATGTGATGAATTTTGAAATGGCGGCAGAAATGTTGACTTTTCAGCATAGCACTATACTAGTTACCGACGATTGCGCCGTTATAAATAGCACCTACACCACTGGCCGCCGCGGCGTGGCAGGTACAGTCATTATAGAAAAATGTGTCGGCAGCTTGGCCGAAACAGGCGCTAGCCTGCAAGCCTGCAAAGCGCTGGGCGATAAAGTGAATGCGCGCTGCGCCAGCATTGGCGTGGCGCTAACTAGCTGCACCGTGCCTGCCAATGGCCGCCCTACCTTTGATATAGGTGACACTGAAATTGAAATAGGCGTCGGCATACATGGTGAACCAGGTCGCAAGCGAGCACCCATGCGGCCTGCAGACATGCTAGTCAAAGACATGTGCGATGCGATTTTGGCAGATTTTAAAACCAGAAATGTAGATACAAACAGCGAGGCCTTGTTATTAGTGAATGGTTTTGGCGCCACACCGCTGATGGAGCTTTACTTAATTTATAACGCCGCCGCACAAATACTTAACATGCATGGCATAAAAATTGCTTGTTCATTGGTAGGGAACTATACCACCGCGCTTGATATGGCCGGTGCATCAATTACCTTATGCCTGCTTGATGACGAAATTAAACAACACTGGCTTGGCCCGGTGCACACTGCGGCATTAAGGTGGTAATAAGCTACTAAATACAACCAACTAAAAGGGTTTGTGCTTTATAAAATAAGCGCAAAATTGTGTCAAACAAAGCATGTTTAAAAATACGTTAGAAAAAATTACCGGCCTGCGCGCAAAAATGTTGCTTGCACTAGCAGTAGGCATGCTGTTGATGTTTGTGCTAATTTTCTTAGTTGCGCGCACCTCAGTTATGCAAGGCTATGCCAAGCTAGAGCAAGATAAAACTGCTATTCAAGTCAATAGTGCAGTGAGTTTAATCCAAGAACAATCGCAACAACTCGGCTCTAGCGTGCGTGATAATGCACATTGGGATGATCTCTATCAATATATTGCTAAGCCAAACCAGGCTTTTATCGATTCTAGTTTCGCCGAAGCCACGCTTGTTAATCTTAAAGTTAACGCACTGTTTATTGTTAACGCGCAAGGCGAAATTGTCAGTCATAAAGGTGTAGATTACACCACAGGCAAGCCTTGGCCTATTCCAGATGTGTTAATGCAGGCCGCAAATAATGGCGGTGTACTGATAGACCCCAACAAATCCAGTATCAACGGCCTATTTAACACACCAGCCGGCATTTGCATTGTCTCAACTTCTGACATTCTTACCAGTGACGAGACAGGATCAAGGCGTGGTACGTTAATTATGGTGCGCTTGCTCGACCAATCTTTAATTGAGCGTATTGAAAAAATACTGGTTTCTAAACTGTCGGTAACCGCATTTAGACGTGATGAAATTATAAGCATTTCTCCATTGCTATTTAAAAACAAAACTTTTGTTAAACCAATTAACGATAAACAAGTGGCTGGCTTTGTATTAATGGATGAGATTAGTGGTGATGCCAAAATATTGATTCAAACCACAAGTGATCGTAAAATTTTTGAGCAAGGGCAATCTAGCTTGCGCCTTTTATATTGGGGTGCGGTAATTGCCGCTTTTTTACTGGGCGCTTTTAGCTGGCTGTTTGATAAGCTAGTGCTATCGCGACTAGCTAAACTAAACCAAAGTGTGCAGCGTATTCGCACTTCTGCCACCACTTCTGGCCGCCTAGAAGTAGGTGGTGATGACGAGATAAATAGCCTAGCGCAAGGCGTAAATGGCATGCTAAAACGCCTAGATGAAGCAAAACAAGCGTTGCAGCAAGAAAAAGAGCTTGCGCAAGTATCGCTTAGCAGTATTGCCGATGCCGTTATCACCAGCAATATGAATGACTGTGTGTTGTATATGAATGCAGCTGCGGAGCGCCTGACGGGTATTAGCAGCGAAAATGCCATTAACAAGCGCATGCAAGACGTATTTCATTTAATGACTGCCGACAAAACCACCAAAGTCAACAGCTTATGGCTGACCAACCCAAAAAGTATTGTAGATGAGGTGCTGATGACGCGAGATAATGGCGAAGAATTCATTCTTAGCAAATCTGCATCACCCTTGCATGACAACAATAATAAGCAATTTGGCACGGTAACCGTGTTGCATGATGTGACCATATTGCGCATGATGTCTAACCAACTATCGCACCAAGCACGCTTTGATGCGCTAACTGGTTTGGCCAACCGCTACGAGTTTGATCGCAAGGCACAACTGGCCATTGACGATGTGCAAACCACCGCACTTAGCCATTGCATTGCATTTATTGATTTAGATAAATTTAAGTTGGTGAATGACTCTTGCGGCCACATGGCGGGCGATATGTTTTTAAAACAACTTGCCAAGCACATGCAAACCAAATTGCGCAGTGCAGATATTTTAGCGCGTTTGGGCGGCGATGAGTTTGCGCTTCTGTTAATGGGCTGCAACTTAACAAAAGCCAATCAGATCGTGCATGATTTATTGCTTGCTGTTCAAGCATTTAGATTTGAATATGACAATAAAGTATTTAAAGTGGGCGCCAGCATTGGCTTAACAGAAATATCTCCGCACAAAAAATTAAGCTTAAGTGAGTTACTGGCCACCGCCGATTCTGCCTGCTATGCCGCCAAGCGCGATGGTGGCAATTGTGTGCATGAATACGAGGCTAACGATAGCAACATGCAAGAGAAAAATAACTTACTAAGCTGGGTATCGCGTATTAATGTGGGGCTGGAGCAAAACCAATTTGTATTGTTTATGCAACCAATTCAAGGTTTAAAAGCAAGCAGAGAAGCACATTGCGAGCTGCTAATTCGTATGAAGGGCGATGATGGTATGTTGTATCCACCCAACACGTTTTTACCCGCGGCCGAGCGCTATCACCTAATGCCACAACTAGATAGCTGGGTTGTTAATGAAGCATTTAATATTATTGCGGCTAAAGGCGAAGATTTTAATACCTTGTGCGCAATCAACTTGTCTGGCCAAAGCTTATCGCAAGAAGGTTTTTTGGAATATGTACTGGCAAAAATTAAGCAATACAATATTGAACCTAAAAAGATTTGCTTTGAAATTACCGAAACTGCGGTGATTAGCAATTTAGAAAAAGCACAATATTTTATGCGTGAATTGCGCGCGATTGGTTGCCGTTTCTCGCTTGATGATTTTGGTAGCGGCTTATCATCATTTGCCTATTTAAAAAACTTACAAGTGGATTTTTTAAAAATTGATGGCATGTTTGTTAAAAATATCGCCAATAATAAAATAGATCGCGCCATGGTGGAATCGATTAATAATGTAGGCCATGTGATGGGCTTGCGCACCATTGCCGAATTTGCAGAAAACCAAGCCATTATTGATGTGCTGCTAGAAATTGGTGTGGATTATGTGCAAGGTTATGGTGTGGCGATGCCTGTATTGTTTGAATAGGCGCAGCAACCGGTAAGATGAAAACAAAGCCCTGCGCAACATGTCTGCAAGCCGCTAAAACACTGTATCGCGTGCAAGTGAATGCTGCAAAAACATGGGTTTTTGTTTGCGCGGCGTGTATTGAAACTGCAAAGTTATCGCCACATTATCGTTATGGCGGCACTTGGCAAGGTAGCAGGCACTAATTAATGGTCTATCTTACTTAATCACCATCTGCTATTTTTGTTAATGTTGTTGCATGTTATTCTTGCGCAATTCTTAGTTAATTGTAAACGCCATGACCGAAACCTTTATACCAAGCAAAGATGCCTCGCTTGAGTCATCTATCGCCACTCTGCAAGCCAAATTATTAGCGCTTAATATTCACACTGTAGAGCAATCTTGGTTAAATGAAATAGAGGGCATTTGGTCAGTGCATGTGATTGATCGCGATTGCGCGCGCTTGTTCACCAACGGCAAAGGCGCTAGCCAATTAGCTGCACGCGCCAGTGCGCTGGGCGAGTATTTTGAGCGGCTAAGCACCAATTATTTTTGGACGCATTTTTATTTGGGCGAGACGATTGCTGATATGCCATTTGTACATTACCCAAACGAGCAATGGTTTAAGCCAACAAGTGAAAAATGGCCAAAAGAATTACTTACACCAGCATTGCAAAACTTCTACAACCCAGAAGGCACCTGCCCTGCCAGTAATCTTATCGATTTAAATTCTGGCAATGCCGCGCGCGGTATTTGTGCGATTCCTTATACGCGCTTAAAAGATAACAAAGTCATATATTTTCCTGTCAATTTAATCGGCAATTTGTATGTAAGCAACGGCATGAGTGCTGGCAATACGCTGATGGAAGCGCGCACGCAGGCGCTGGCGGAGATTTTTGAGCGCGACATTAAATACAAAATTATTCGCGAAGGTATTTGCTTGCCAGACGTGCCGACTAGCGTGATTAATCGTTTTCCAAAAATTGCTGCGGGTATTAAAGGCTTACGCGCGGCAGGTTATGGCATTTTGGTGAAAGACGCCTCGCTGGGCGGGCAATTTCCTGTGATGTGCGTGACGCTACTTCATCCGCAAGATCAAGGCTGTTTCGCAAGCTTCGGCGCGCATCCGCGCTTCGAAGTCGCGCTAGAACGTGCATTGACCGAGCTGCTACAAGGCCGTGCTATTGACAACTTAAATAACTTTGCCGCGCCAGGTTTCGATATGGAAGAAATCGCCGACAGTCAAAATTTAGAAATTCATTTTGTCGATTCTAGCGGCGTCATTAGCTGGGATTTTTTACGCAACACACCCGATTTTAAGTTTGTCGATTGGGATTTTGGTAACACTACACAAGAAGATTACAACTTTTGCATCAACACGATTCACGGCTTAGGCAAAGATATGTATATCGCCGACTTTACCCATTTGGGTGTATATGCCTGCCGCATTTTTGTGCCTGACATGTCTGAGATTTACCCCGTAGAAGAGCTAGAATGGGCGAATAATACGGTAGGCAACCGCGTACGGCCTTATGCGCTGCGCCTACAAGATTTAACAAAACAAGAATCGGCAGCGCTACTAGCGCTATTATTAGAATTGGACGTTGCGGATGATTTACCCGTGACCATGCTAATTGGCTTGTGTGCCGATGCCAATACGGTTTGGGCTGATTTGCGCGTAGGCGAGCTAAAAGCTATGGCAGCGCTACACGCTAAAAGTACCGATGATATATTGGATAACTGCGCATGGATTGCGCAATTTAACGAACTTTCATCAGAACGTGCAAAACTATATCGTTGCATCGCCAGCATTGTGCAACTTAACGAAGAAATGAATGGCAGCAAGACGTTTGAGGCAAATTTGCAGTTAATGTATAGCGCAAAAACTTTAGAAACTGCACAGCAATTAGTGGCTGGCAAAACGCAATATCTAGGCCTAAATAACCTTGGTAATAATATGCAAGGCTCTGCCATGCACCAACAATTGTTAGCCGCCTATGGCAAGGTTTGGCAACATGCGCGCAGATAATTTATCTGTATTAGTCACTGCTTCATTACGCCATCTATTAGCAGTTGAAACGGTTGCGGGCTGACACTAAATTCGCCACGAAATGGGTTATCCATCGCGGCGATTAAAAATATGAGCGAACCCAACAACATGCCGCACAACACATTTACTGCAACATCTAATTTTTTGTTGGCAATCACCAAAAACCAAGTCAGGCTAATCACCACAAACGCACCCACAAACAGCACCAGCCACACTGCGGCTGGCAGGCCTTGTTGCACAATATTCACACGTTCACGGCGCGTCTCACTTAACTTGTTGTTTTGGCGAACAATTTCGGCGAAAATAATTTTATCTTTTTCATTTTCTATTTTATAGGCAAATAAAATACGCTCAAACTGATTAATAATTTTACTGGTACCTTTGGGCGAAATACCTTTTTGCTGGTCTTTCCAGCCAGCGCCCACCATGTAAAAAGCGTAATCTTTTAGCAAAACTTTCAAATCATTTTTGCCTGCATTTTGTAATAAATTCACATCGCGATACAAACCATTTAGTGCTGCTGCCTCATGCGACACAGCGCTTTCAGCTTGTTGAAAATTTTCAAAAGTGCCCACCGAAATCAAGCCCAAAGTAATGCCATAAAACAAACCACTTACCGCCAAAAAATTACCAATCACTTCATTATGCTCGGCTTTTAAGCCCATCCAATTTTCAAAAAATTGCCTAAACAAAAATGCGCCCAATAACGAAAAACTGATAAACGCCAGCATGCAGATAATAAAAAATTGCCAATTAGGCAAATCGTAAATCCAGTAAAAATTCATATTGCCCTTTTTGGTAGTTAAAACATATTTGTTTAATTAAAAATTTTATTACAACAATCTGTAACCGCTTGCTGATGTTTTAATATGGCAGCTAATTGCACTAGCGTCGGTTGTTCTTGCAACTTGGCTGCATGTATTAATGTTCGATATGCACGGTAAGCATTGGCGACTTGTTTGGCTAAATTTTTATCGATAATATTGAATTGTGCCAAACTGGCTAGCAATGCAATATTGCCAATATTATCAGCAAGTTGCATGTGTTTTTTTGCGTGCGCTAGCAGCAAAAATTGCACCAAAAATTCTACGTCGATAATGCCACCGACGCTGTGTTTTATATCAAACAGGTCAGCTTTTACCGGGTGTGCGGCTCGCATTTTTTCACGCATTTGCACAACTTCATGCTTTAGTTTTTCTATGTCACGCGGTTGCGCAAGCACGCTTAAGCGAATTGCCTCAAATGCCGCAGCAATATTCGCATCACCCGCCACAAATCTTGCCCTGGTAAGCGCTTGATGCTCCCACACCCACGCTTTGTTTAGCTGGTAATCATAAAATGCTGCAAGCGAACTCACCAATAAGCCGCTATTGCCATCGGGGCGCAATTGCAAATCCGTCTCATACAACAGCCCTGCATTGGTAATGCTATTAAACCAGCTATTAATGCGCTGCGCAAAACGTGCATAAATGTCTGCAGCGTCGGGGTTGCTATCCTCATACAAAAATATGATATCTAAATCAGATACATAGCCTAATTCTTTACTGCCAAGCTTGCCATAGCCAATGACTGCAAATTGTGGGTTTGGTTGATGTTTGTATTTAAAAGTTTGCCAAATTGTATTTAAACTGACTTGTAAAATAGTATCTGCCAAGGCGCTTAGGTAATCAGAAAGCGTTTCGAGCGACAGTTTGCCTGACACATCTTGCGCGGCAAAACGCAAAGTGGCCGCATGCTTAAAATGCCGCATGGCATCCATTTGTGCTTCTACATCACCCTTTAAATCGGCCATTTTTTGGCTTAAATCTGCTGCCATTTTGGCAAAATCTGGCGCAGCATACAGTGTTTGCGTATCTAATAATTCATCCAATAAAATAGGGTGCGCCGTTAAGTATTGCGCCAACCAAGGGCTAACAGCGCACAATTTCACCACCAAATGTAAGGCCGAAGGAAATTCAGTTAATAGCGCTAAATAACTGGCACGGCGGCAAATAGCTTCTAGCAAAATGATAGTGCGTAACAGGGCAACATCAGCGTTTTCTTCTGATGCGGCTTGCGCAATCACTAACAGCATTAAAGCATCAAATCGTTGACGACTAAGTTCGGGTAATTGTTGGTATCGATTACTGCCGCGCAAGTTTTGTAAGCGCGTATACGCCTGCAATGCATCGCTATACCCCGCATCCAGTAAGGCTTGCAGGGCAGCTTCTGGCGTCATTACGCCTTGCCAAATGGCCTTTTCTATTGCATTTTCATGTGTGTTTTGCTGTCGATTTTTATGGTTAAAAGTGGCATCAAAATGCATTGCCACTATTTTTCTATGCGCATTTAAAACGCTTAAAAGTGCATCCCAATCTGCAAAATTCATTGCCTTTGCAATGCGCGCTTTTGCTTCATCTGTTTTGGGCAGTTCTTGCGTTTGCGCATCATCTACATACATTAATCGATGCTCTAAATTGCGTAAAAAAACATAAGCCTGAGTCAGCTCATCTACGGTTTTATGTTGCAGCAAACTCTTATTTTTTAACAGATTTAATACTGATAATGTTGGCTTAACTTGCAAACTGGCATCACGACCACCGCGTATCAACTGAAACACTTGGGCGATAAATTCAATTTCGCGAATACCGCCGCGCCCCAACTTAATATTATCGTGTTGCGCTTTTTGCATTACATCGCGATGAATTTGCAATTTCAAATCACGCATGCTATTTAATGCATTGTAATCAAGATATTTTCTAAAAATAAATGGCCTAAGAAGCGCATGGACTTTATGTTGCAAATCTTGGGCTTCTAGGCCATCGCTATTTTCATTACTAATGACGCGGCCTTTAATCCATGCGTAACGCTCCCACTCGCGACCGTTATTTTGATAATATTCTTCCAGCGCATCTAAGCTTGACACCAACACGCCCTCTGAGCCAAACGGCCGCAAGCGCATATCAACACGAAACACAAAACCATCTTCAGTCACCTCATCAAGCGCGGCGACTACTTTTTTGCCCAGTTGTTGATAAAAATCATGCTCGCTCAAATCTGCTGGCCAATTGGGGTTTTCGTCATAGGCAAAAATTAAATCAATGTCGCTTGATACGTTTAGCTCTGCCCCGCCCAACTTGCCCATACCAACCACAATAAAACCGCTGCTTAACTTGTTTAGAAAACTAGGAGAGATTTTTGATGCCCTGGAAGCCGCATAGATATTGGCTTGTAGCCATGCTGTTTGGAAGCTCACTGCAGTTTGAATGGTAATTTCTGCTAATTGGGTAATGGTTTGCAGCACTTCGTTTAAGTCAGCCAATCCGTTTAAATCGCGATACATGATGTGCAACAAAACGCGTTGGCGTAATTGACGCAGCACTTTTTTTAAGGTTATCTCATCTGCAATTTTGGCGGCATCTAAAAATTGTTGCATCTCGGCAGTTGAATAGATTTTTGCGTGATTTTGTAGCAAATCAACTTGCAAATTGGTATCTTTTGCCAGCAAACGTTGTGCCCACAAACTGCAATCGCATAAATGTGCCACAGCCGCACCAAAACTGGCTGTGGCGTGTGTTTGCAATAACAAATTTTCGGGTGTCAGCATGCTAAATTTCAGGTAATATTAGGGGTTAAAGTTTAAAATATTCAATCTAAATTCTATCTTACATTAAATTATAAAAAGTAGTTTGGGAGTGCAGTCGCATGTCAATCGAATCCGTTCTAGTTGAGAATCGCGTTTTTGAGCCATCTGAGGCGTTTAAGCAACAAGCAAATATCTCTGGTATAGCGGCTTATAATGCGCTGTGCGCAGAATATACGGCTGATTACGCGGGCACTTGGGCAAAACTGGCGCGCGAGTTGTTGGTTTGGCATAAACCATTCACCAAAACGCTTAACGAAGAAAAAGCGCCGTTTTACAAATGGTTTGAAGATGGCGAGCTGAACGTTTCCGCCAATTGTTTAGACAAACATTTGGACACAATCCCCAACAAAACCGCCATTATTTTTGAGGCCGATGACGGCAGCAGCAAACACGTTACATATAAAGAGCTATACCACCAAGTTTGCCAGTTTGCCAATGGCCTAAAAAGCTTGAATTTGCCATTTGGTAGCCGCGTCATTATCTATTTGCCAATGGGCATTGAGGCGGTTGTTGCCATGCAAGCATGCGCGCGGCTTGGCTTAATTCACAGTGTAGTTTTTGCTGGTTTTTCTGCAAAAAGCATTCACGAACGTATTATCGACGCTGGTGCTTCTGCCATCATTACCTCAGATGGCCAATATCGCGGTGGTAAAACGCTGCCGCTAAAAGCTGCGGTTGATGAAGCCATTGCCATGGGTGGTTGCGAGAGTATTCAAAAAGTTGTGGTTTTGAAGAAAACTGGCCAAGACGTTAGTTTGGGTAGTAAAGATATTTGGTGGAGCGATTTAATCGCAGACCAAGCGGATACGTGCGAACCTGTTATGGTAAACGCAGAACATCCGTTATTTTTGCTCTACACGAGCGGCTCAACAGGCAAGCCAAAAGGCGTGCAGCACAGCGGCGCTGGTTATTTATTACACGCGCTTAACACCATGCGCTGGACGTTTGATATTAAAGCGGATGACGTGTTTTGGTGTACCGCCGATGTGGGCTGGATTACTGGCCATACTTACGTGGCTTACGGCCCGCTGGCGATGGGTGCGACGCAGATTATCTTTGAGGGCATACCTACGTATCCCGATGCTGGTCGCTTTTGGCAGATGATTGAGAAGCATAAAGTGAGCATTTTTTACACTGCGCCAACGGCTATTCGCTCGCTGATTAAAGCATCAGAAACCACAGAAGCGGTTCATCCAAAAGCATCCAACTTAAGCAGCTTGCGCATTTTGGGCAGTGTTGGCGAGCCGATCAATCCACAAGCATGGATGTGGTACTTTGAAAATGTTGGCGGCGGCACCTGCCCTATCGTCGATACATTTTGGCAAACCGAAACAGGCGGCCATGTTATCACCCCGCTACCAGGCGCCACAGCGCTTGTTCCTGGCTCGTGCACATTACCATTTCCAGG
This sequence comes from Methylophilaceae bacterium, assembly GCA_031429035.1. Lineage (GTDB taxonomy): Bacteria > Pseudomonadota > Gammaproteobacteria > Burkholderiales > Methylophilaceae > Methylotenera_A. Next base: position 2,566 of record JANOYU010000049.1, on the reverse strand, counting down.
TATTGATATTGCTGTGGTCGATGAAACAGGCAAAGATGTGCCTTGGGGCACGGGCGGTTTGCTGGTGATTAAAAAACCATGGCCATCAATGATTCGCACCATTTATAACGATGCCGAACGCTATGTTTCTAGCTACTACCCAGCTGATTTAGGTGGTACTACTTACTTAGCCGGCGATGGCGCTGTGCGCGATGCGGTGACTGGCAACTTCACCATTATGGGGCGTATTGATGACGTGCTCAACGTATCTGGGCACCGCCTAGGTACCATGGAAATTGAATCTGCACTCGTCTCTAATCCACTAGTGGCAGAAGCCGCCGTGGTAGGCAAACCGCACGACATTAAAGGCGAATCAGTCGTGGCTTATGTGGTGCTAAAAGGCGCACGGCCTACTGGCGAAGAGGCGAAAAAAATTGTCGAAAATTTGCGCAATTGGGTAGGCAAAGAAATCGGCCCGATTGCTAAGCCAGATGAGATTCGCTTTGGCGACAATCTGCCAAAAACCCGTAGCGGCAAGATTATGCGCCGTTTGCTACGTAGCTTGGCCAAAGGCGAAGAGATTACGAGCGATATTTCAACGCTGGATAACCCTGCGATTTTAGAGCAGTTAAAAGAAGTTGTTCGCTAATGTCAGCTGCGGGAAAGCGCATATCACCACCATGGATCTCAGGCCCAAAAGAAATATTATGTCATGGGCTTGACTTGCTTAACCGCGGCTCCGATAGCGACCGAAGGCTAGCAATGATTCTGGTCGACAATTCGGTTGAGCTTACCATTAAGACCTTTTTAGGCCTACCAAAGCGCGTTACAGAAATTCAAGTTCCACGAGCACGTTATCAAGAATTTTCAGAGAGCTTTCCAAAACTTCTAGATGCATTAGAAGAGTTTGCATCTTCAAAATTAGAGGGTATAGACCTTGGGGAAATCGAGTGGTATCACCGACTAAGAAATCAGCTCTATCATCAAGGCAACGGTTTAACCGTTGAAAATGACAAAATTGTTGTTTATTCAGAGTTAGCTAAGCTCTTGTTTCAAAGGCTGTTCGGCGAGGCTCTTGATGTAGATGAATTGCCTAATACACATAAGTTAGGCACTTTCATGTTCGATTGGGCTCGCTTTGAAAAAGGCCTAATCAACTATTATGAGTTCGTTGCTGACACTTATGGAAGAACTCCAAATGTTCTTGCGGCTGTAAAAGTTCTTAGAGAAGAGGGCAAGATTAATGATGCACTTTTTCTTAAATTTAGAAAAGTGCAAGAAGCTCGAAACAAGCTTGTTCATGGAGATGACAGAATTGATTTATTACTCTCTGAGGATATACTTTCAACGTTCAAAGCATTAGACATATGGCTTCAGTTAGCAGACAATCAGTATCTAAATGAACGCACCAAATCTAAAGAGCAATAGCCCGTAGGTTGGGCTGAATGAAATCATGCCCAACAACTTGCTATTATTTAAATCGCGAATAAATTCGCTCTTACAAAGATAGCATTCGCATGGTTTTGACATTAACTCCCCTGCTGCCGCGCCTGTGATGATTTAAAAAGTTGGGGGATTTTAGCGAGGACTGTCTGAGCTCCGCGACAAGCCACGTTTTGTGTTGCTTGTTAGGGCGAGTTCCGCAGCGCCCAACTTTTTAATGTAGCGCAGGAAATAAGCGGCAGGGGGTGCTCTTTTCTTTGGTTACTTTCTTTTGAGCAAGCAAAAGAAAGTAACTCGCCTAAAGGCGAAAAAGTAGGATTCTAATTTCAACACTTTACCCTCTCCCTTAAAGGGCGAGGGAACTAAAGTCTAGATTCTTCGCTAAGCTCAGAATGACAATTCAAAATGGATTCCCGCCTATGCGGGAATGACGAATGTGAGGAATGACGGGTTTTGTTAGGTTTAAGGTAAAATAGCGCTTTTCCAAACTCAAACGCACAACATGTCTCTGCAAGCTGAAATCTCCCGCCGCCGTACCTTCGCCATCATCTCGCACCCCGATGCGGGTAAAACCACGCTTACCGAAAAACTATTATGGTTTGGCGGTGCGATTCAAGTGGCGGGCGAGGTGCGTGGGCGCAAGGCTTCGCGCCATGCAACGAGTGACTGGATGGAGCTTGAAAAGCAGCGTGGTATTTCGGTCACATCTTCTGTCATGCAGTTTCCTTATCGTGAGCACATGATTAATCTGCTTGATACGCCAGGCCATGATGATTTCTCTGAAGATACCTACAGAACATTAACCGCAGTGGATTCTGCTGTTATGGTGATTGACGCAGTGAATGGCGTGGAAGCGCAAACTATTAAGCTGTTGAACGTGTGTCGCATGCGCGATACGCCAATTATCACGTTTATTAACAAGCTAGACCGCGAAAGCCGCGAGCCTATTGAATTGTTGGACGAAATTGAAACCACACTGGGCATGGAATGTGCGCCGATGACATGGCCGATTGGCATGGGTAAAGGTTTCCGTGGTGTTTACAATTTATATACCGATACTATTTCGTTTTTCGACCCGCGCGCTGAAAAAGGTACTTCCGAGGTGATTAAAGGCCTTGATAATCCGCGTCTAGATGAGTTGTTA
>JANOYU010000048.1:0-2579 GCA_031429035.1 Methylophilaceae bacterium | reverse complement strand
CGTGTTTGGCATGAAGGCAGTAAAAGCGCTTCGTTTAGAAGATATGCGTATTCCTGTGGCGTATTTAAAAACTTTCCAAGGCCCTGCAACGGGCGTCATTGTTGAGCGGGAGAGGCTGGACAAGTTTGGTCGCCCATTATTGGGCGCGACAACAAAACCTAAACTCGGCTTATCTGCAAGAAATTATGGCCGCGTGGTGTACGAGGGCTTGAAAGGTGGCCTAGATTTTATGAAGGATGACGAGAATATTAACTCGCAACCTTTTATGCATTGGCGCGACCGTTTTTTGTATTGCATGGATGCTGTCAATAAGGCGTCTGCTGCGACAGGGGAGATAAAAGGCCATTATTTGAATGTTACTGCAGGCACCATGGAGGAAATGTACAAACGCGCTGAGTTTGCGAAACAGTTAGGCAGTGTGATTATTATGATTGACTTAGTAATAGGTTATACGGCGATTCAAAGTATGGCTCTGTGGGCGCGGGCAAATGACATGATTTTGCACTTGCACCGTGCTGGTAACTCAACATACTCGCGCCAAAAAAATCATGGCATGAATTTTAGGGTAATTTGTAAATGGATGCGCATGGCGGGTGTCGATCATATTCATGCTGGTACTGTGGTTGGTAAATTAGAAGGCGACCCAATGATGATTCGCGGCTTTTACGATACTTTACTGGATGACCACACACCGCAACAGTTAGAAAAAGGCTTGTTTTTTGAACAAGATTGGGCTTCGCTTAACAAATGTATGCCAGTGGCTTCTGGCGGCATTCATGCGGGTCAAATGCATCAATTATTAACCTATTTGGGCGACGATGTAGTGCTGCAGTTTGGCGGCGGCACTATTGGCCATCCGCAAGGTATTCAAGCAGGCGCAGTGGCAAACCGTGTAGCGCTAGAAACCATGGTGATGGCGCGTAATGAAGGCCGTGATATTTGGAATGAAGGGCCGCAGATTCTGCAAGATGCTGCCAAATGGTGTGGCCCACTTAGGGCTGCGATTGATACCTGGAAGGATATTACTTTTAACTATGAATCGACCGATACCGCCGACTTTGTGCCAACCGCGACAACCAGTTTTTAAGAGCTTAAGGAGAATTTGTTATGATGACCAATCCGAATAAAATGGTAACACAAGGGCAATTTTCTTTTTTGCCACCTTTGACAGACGTGCAAATTACTGCGCAAATTAAATATGCGCTTAGCAAAGGTTGGGCGCTATCGGTCGAATATACAGATGACCCACACCCACGTAACACCTATTGGGAAATGTACGGCGCACCGATGTTTGATTTAAAAGACCCAGCAGGTATTTTGATGGAAGTGAATAATTGCCGTAAAACCTTCCCCAATCATTATATTCGTGTGATGGCGTTTAGCTCGGTGCGCGGCGTAGAAAGCCCAACCATGTCTTATATAGTGAATCGTCCTACAAACGAACCTGGCTTTGGCCTAGTGCGCCAAGAGACACATGGGCGTAATATAAGCTATACCATTCATTCTTATGCGACAGACAAGCCAGAAGGCGAACGTTATTAATTTATGAGTGCTAACGACACAATTGATATTCAAGCGCTGCTAGAGGAATCTCACATTAATGAGGTACTGGATGCGCTTGATAAAGATTTAGTCGGCTTGGTGCCTGTTAAACAGCGCATCCGAGAGATTGCAGCTTATTTACTTATTACTAAAGCTAGGTTGCAGCTTGGTATTGAGGCCGCAAAACCGAGCTTGCATATGTGTTTCACTGGTAACCCAGGCACTGGTAAGACCACGGTTGCGCTTAAAATGGCAGAGATGTTGCATCGCTTGGGTTATATTCGGCAGAATCATGTCATTAGCGTAACGCGTGATGATTTAGTTGGGCAATATATTGGCCATACTGCGCCAAAAACCAAAGAAGTTATTAAAAAAGCCATGGGTGGCGTACTATTTATTGACGAAGCATATTATCTCTACAAGCCAGAAAATGAGCGCGATTACGGGCAAGAAGCCATCGAAATTTTATTGCAAACCATGGAAAATTACCGTGATGACTTAGTGGTGATTTTGGCGGGCTATCAAGACCGCATGGGCATCTTTTTTAAATCTAACCCTGGGCTGTCATCGCGTATTGCCCACCATATTGATTTTCCTGATTATAATGAAGCAGAGCTATTAGAAATTACCAAATTAATGGGTGACGCCATGCATTACAACTTAGACGAAAAAGCGACTAAAGCGATGCAAGAGTATATTCAAAAACGTAAGCAACAACCGCATTTTGCTAATGCACGCTCGATACGTAATGCTTTGGATCGGGCACGGTTGCGCCAAGCAAACCGCTTATTTAATGATGCAATTAAGCATAAAAAACAAACCACTGCTGCAGATTTATCCCTAATCACAGAAGCAGATATTCGCGCATCTCGTGTGTTTCATGCAACTAAATTAGATAGCTAAGTAATGAAAAACAAATCAAAAATAAGCTTAGTGAGTTTTTTGGCAGAGTCTCAAACCAATAAGAGTTTGGCTACGCTGATGTGCGCCATAGCCGAAGCATCGCAAGCCATTTCTGCCTTGGTTGAAAATGGCGC
>JANOYU010000047.1:0-7600 GCA_031429035.1 Methylophilaceae bacterium | reverse complement strand
ACACGATTTGGCCCAATACGCACTTGCATATAGCCAATCACTTTGCGCTCTGCCAGCGTTAAATAGGCAATCGCAATCATCAATGGCAGCACAATGGCAATTATTTTAATCAGTGTCCAGCTGGTTAGCTCTACCGCAGGCCACCAAGCACCAAAAATATCAGCAAGCCACTGCATTAGGCAGTTTCCGCTTCTAGCTGCTTGATTTCAATTGCATGCTTCTCAATGGTTATATCGCCCATCAAATCACCCAAACCTATCGAACCTTCGTGCGATGCAGTAACACGTATGCAACCCATTGCCACGTGATTATCCAACTTTACTTGCAATACAGCGCTGCCTTTATCTTGGCGCGTTAGTACAGTATCGCCTTCAATCAGCCCAAGCGCTGCCATTTGCTCTGCACGCATACGCGCCATAGGTTGCGTGTTGTATTTAGTTTTTTGCAGCGGCGCAGAGCGGCGCACAATCGGATCAGACTCATATTGTGGCACTTCGCCAATACGCTGCAAGCCTTCACTTTTTATGTTGACTTGAATCTCAACCAACTCTTTTAAGTTGTTATTTAAACTTCGCCATACCACCGTTGAAGGTTTTTCGCCGTTAAACATCGCATCTTTTACTTGCTCGCTACTATCAAACTCAAAGCCTTGTAAACCTAATGTATTTGCAAGCACGCGCAATACTTTCCATGCTGGGCGGCATTCGCCAAGTGGCTTGCAAACGGCAGCAAAGCTTTGCACGCGGCCTTCCATACTCATAAAAGTACCAGAAGTTTCGGTAAACGGCGCGATTGGCAGCAACACATCGGCGTTTTCTAGCGCTTCAGATTTATACATAGTCAGCGCTACCACGCATTCAGCTTGCGCCATGGCTGCTTTGGCCAGCGCAGCATGCTGGCAATCCAGCTCTGGTTCAATATTTAATAGCAAATAGGCGCTACGCGGTTGCTCTAACATTTCGCGTGCGTGCAAGCCACCAGCGTTAGGCATCACACCCATTAGGTGCATGCCAGTGCTATTAGCCGCGGCTGGTAATATGCCACCTTTTGCACCACAAATACCGCCAATCGCTTCCATCATGCTGTACATCTCAGTAAATCTTGGGTCACTTAATGCCATATTGCCCAAAAATATACCTACTCTAGGCGCAACCAAGTCAATTTCACCAGTCAATCCTGCCAAGCCTGCCAAGCTTTCAGCCATGGCTTGCGTGTTATCGCGTACTTTAATATTGCTTAATAATAAATCTAACGATGGCGGCAAGCACAAAGAAAGCCGCTGCAATTTAGACATGGCTTTTAAAATTTGCCCAAGCACATTTACCATATCATTAGGCCGCACAATCACTTTATGCGCAACATCCATCAGCGGATTATTATCTAGCGGGCTGATAATTGACAACTCCGCTCCGTTATTCACTGCTTTACGGAACCGTTGAGCCAAAAGTGGATGTTCATTACGCAAGTTACTACCAATAATCAAAATACGGTCTAGCTCTTCAATTTCTTGAATATTGCAGCCCATCCACGGTGTGCCAACGCGTTTGCCATCCAGCCTAAAATCGGTTTGGCGCAAACGATAATCCACGTTATCGCAACCCAAACCATGCGCTAACTGCTTGATTAAATAACCTTCTTCCATCGTGCTATTGGGAGAAACCAGCACGCCTAGCGCATCAGCTCCGCGTTGATTAGTAATATCTTTTAATTGGCCTGCAGCAAATTCTAGCGCAGTTTTCCAGTCGGTTTCTACCCAAGCGCCGTTGTGCTTAATCATTGGCACTTTTAAGCGATCTGGGCTGTTTAGGCCTTCGTAGGAATATCTATCGCGATCTGACAACCAGCACTCGTTAATGCTCTCTTTTTCACGCGGCAGTATGCGCATCACCTTGTTGTCTTTAACATGCACTTCAATGTGCGAGCCCAAGCCATCATGCGGCGCAATACTAGGGCGGCGCGTTAGTTCCCAACTGCGGGCAGAATAACGAAATGGCTTAGAAGTGAGCGCACCTACTGGGCATAAATCGATAATATTACCGCTCAACTCAGAATTCACGCTTTTATCAACATAAGCAGTAATTTCTACATGCTCGCCGCGGCCAACCATGCCCAGCTCCTGCATACCGCCCACTTCTTTCAAGAACCTAACGCAGCGCGTACATTGTATGCAGCGCGTCATATCTGTGCTGATTAATGGCCCTATATTTTTGTTAAATACTACGCGTTTTTCTTCGGTGTAGCGTGAGCCACTGGTGCCATACGCCACTGCAATATCCTGCAAATCGCACTCACCGCCTTGGTCGCAAATTGGGCAATCTAGTGGGTGATTAATCAACAAGAATTCCATCACACTTTTTTGTGCTTCTGCCGCCTCTTTGCTGCGCGTGAAAATCTTCATGCCATCGGCCACAGGCGTGGCGCAGGCGGGCAACGGTTTAGCAAACTTTTCCACTTGTACTAGACACATGCGGCAGTTGGCAGCTACCGATAATTTTTTGTGATAGCAAAAACGTGGAATGGCAATACCCACTGCATCTGCCGCATCAATGATGGTGCTGCCGTGTTCCACTTCTAGCGTTTTGCCGTCTATTTCAATTTGTACCATAATCTTTACGCTACTCTATTAATTCGAAGTGCTGCGCAAAATGTGCGAGCGGAATAAAGTACAAGGCGCACGGCACGCAGAAACCGCCATGTACGTGGTTGTATATGAGGATTTCGAGTACCACGCAACGATGTAACTTGTCCGCGTAGCCACTTAGCGCCCGTCAACCATGCTTTTACCATGCTGAATATAGTATTCAAACTCTGGCCTGAAGTGTTTAATAAAGCTTAGCACTGGAGTTGCAGCAGCATCACCCAGCGCACAAATGGTACGGCCAGAAATGTTATTGCTAACGTCAGTCAATAAATCTAAATCTTCCATTTTACCTTTGCCATCAACTATGCGCGAAAGCACACGATACACCCAACCCGTACCTTCGCGGCAAGGCGTGCATTGTCCGCAGCTTTCCTCATAGAAAAAATAAGATAATCTTTTGAGCGTTTTTACCATGCAAGTGGTTTCATCCATCACTATCATGCTGCCTGCGCCAAGGCTTGAGCCCGCCTTGCTTAGTCCGTCATAATCCATGGTGGCATTTTGTATCATTTCTGCTGTCATGACTGCAGTAGATGGCCCGCCAGGAATCACCGCTTTCAGCTTACGGCCTTTCCAAACGCCGCCTGCCATATTGAGTAAATCGGCAAATGGCGTACCCATTTTCACTTCAAAATTACCTGGCTTTTCGACATGGCCAGACACCGAAAATAATTTGGTACCGCCCGAGTTTGGTACGCCCAGCTCTGCAAAAGCCTGGCCACCGTATTGCATAATCCACGGAATACTCGCAAAACTTTCGGTATTATTAACATTGGTTGGCTTGCCAAATACGCCATAGCTGGCAGGAAAAGGTGGCTTAAAGCGTGGCTGGCCTTTTTTGCCTTCAATCGATTCAATCAGCGCGGTTTCTTCGCCGCAAATATAAGCGCCATAGCCATGTACTGCGTATAAATCAAAACAGAAATTGGTGTCAAATAAGTTCTCACCTAAATATCCAGCAACTTTGGCTTCATGCAGCGCGTTTTCAAAAATATCATAATCTTGCCAAATCTCGCCATGAATATAGTTGTAACCTACTCTAGCACCCAATGTGTATGCGGCTATCGCCATGCCTTCGATCAGTTGATGCGGGTTGTAACGCAAAATATCGCGGTCTTTAAACGTGCCAGGCTCGCCTTCATCCGAGTTGCAAACCAAGTATTTTGTGCCGTCAAAATAGCGCGGCATAAAACTCCACTTCAAGCCAGTCGGAAAGCCCGCACCCCCACGGCCACGCAAGTTAGATAATTTAACCTGATTAATAATATCGACTGCTTTGGTTTTTTCGGTGACGATTTTTTTAAGCTGCGCATAACCACCCAGCTTTTCGTAAGCTGCGAGTGAGGCTGGATTTTTTTCGGTCAGCGTGCGCAACGTCAGTAATGTCTGTCCTTTTAAATCGGAATGAATCACTAAAGCAGCGCGTGACGAAGTATGCTCTGCAGACCGCATGGATATTGCTTCTACAGCCTGCTGCTTAATGACTTTTTGTGCCGTTTTAGCAGGTGTTTTTAATTTTGATGTAGTAGTTTCAGCCATTACTTCAAACTTTCCAAAATAACATCAACACGCTCAGGCGTTAAAAATTCGTGCATCACGTGGTTATTCACTGTCATCAGCGGTGCGCCACCACAAGCGCCCATGCACTCGCCCTCTTTTAGGCAAAATTTTCCGTCGCTCGTCACTTCGCCAAAACCCACACCTAGCTTGGCCTGCAGATGATTGACGATTGCATCAGAATCGCGCAACATGCAGGAAATATTGGTGCAAATGGTAATTTTATATTTACCGACATTTTCTAAATCGTACATATTGTAAAAAGTCGCCACTTCCATCGCCGCAATTTCAGGCATTTTTAAATACGCAGCTACATCACTAATGCATTCTTGCGATAGCCAGCCGCGCTCGGTTTGCACAATACGCAGCGCCGCCATCACCGCTGCCTGCCGTTGGTCAGCCGGGTATTTGGTGAGCTCAAAATCAATTTTTTTGATGGCTTCAGCGCTTAACATAACTATCTATCAATTTCTCCGAATACGATGTCCTGTGTTCCGATAATAGCGACAAGGTCAGCAATCATATGGCCGCGCGTCATTTCATCTAAAGCAGAAATATGCGCAAAACCCGGCGCACGAATCTTTAGGCGATATGGCTTATTGGCGCCATCTGACACCATGTAAATGCCGAACTCGCCTTTTGGATGCTCCACTGCCGCATAAGCCTCGCCCACCGGCACATGAAAGCCCTCGGTGAACAATTTAAAGTGGTGAATCATGTCTTCCATATTGGTTTTCATGCCTTCACGGTCTGGCGGCGCTACTTTATTATCTGTGGTAATCACCGGCCCAGGATTAGCGCGCAGCCACGTAATACATTGTTTAATAATGTTATTCGATTGCCTAAATTCCTCCATGCGCACCAAATAACGATCGTAACAATCGCCATTTACGCCTACTGGAATATCAAAATCCATATTGACATAAACTTCATATGGTTGTTTTTTGCGCAAATCCCATTCCACACCGCTGCCGCGCAACATAGGGCCGGTGAAACCCAGCGCCAATGCGCGCTCAGGGCTTACCACACCAATCCCCACTGTGCGCTGCTTCCAAATGCGGTTGTCGGTGAGCAAGGTCTCATACTCATCGACATAGGTGGGGAAGCGATTGGTGAAATCCTCGATAAAATCGAGCAGCGAGCCTTGGCGATTTTCATTGAGCTTGCTGATTTCTTTGGCGCTGCGAAACTTGGTGGTTTCGTGCTGCGGCATACGGTTCGGCAAATCGCGATAAACGCCACCTGGCCGGTAATAAGCTGCGTGCATGCGCGCGCCAGAGGCAGCTTCATACACATCAAACAAATCTTCACGTTCGCGGAAGGCATACAAAAATACCGTCATCGCGCCCACATCTAGCGCGTGCGCACCTAGCCATAACAAGTGATTCAAAATACGCGTAATTTCGTCGAACATCACACGAATATACTGCGCGCGAATTGGCACTTCTAAGCCCAACATTTTTTCTATGCACATGACGTACGCATGCTCGTTCGCCATCATCGATACATAATCGAGGCGATCCATATATGGAATTGATTGCAGATAAGTGCGATTTTCGGCCAGCTTTTCGGTACCGCGATGCAATAAGCCAATGTGCGGATCGGCACGCTGAATTACTTCGCCATCCAGCTCTAGCACCAAGCGCAGTACACCATGTGCGGCAGGGTGCTGTGGGCCAAAGTTCATGGTGTAATTATGAATTTCAGCCATGGCTGCCCTCATCGCGAATCACGCGTGGCACATTGTTACGCATATCAATTGAAACTGGCTGGTAAATGACGCGTTGTTGCTCTGGGTCGTAACGCATTTCTACGTTGCCAATCATAGGGAAGTCTTTGCGGAACGGATGGCCGACAAAGCCATAATCAGTAAGAATACGACGCAAATCAGGGTGATTTTCAAACATAATGCCGAATAAATCAAAGGCTTCACGCTCGTACCAATTAGCCACCGGCCAAACATCGACCAGCGTAGGCAACACGGGAAAGTCATCATCTTGTGCAAACACACGCAAACGCAGGCGCTGATTCAAGGAAACGGAAAGCAGATGCAGCACCACCGCGTATCTTGCGCCTTCATATTGGCCATCTTTGTAATCACTATAATCCACGCCGCATAAATCGAGCAATTGCTCAAATTTAAGCTCCGCATGGTCGCATAGTTTGGCACAAACAGTTAAATAATTATCGGCTTTGCATTCAATTGTTAGCTCGTCAAAGGCCAATTCTAGCTTGGTGATATGCGCACCAAGGGCAAGTTTTAGCTGGGCTGAAAGTAGCGCTAATTTAGTCGACATATCATCTAGCTATCGTATTGGTACGACGAATTTTTTTCTGCAACTGAATAATGCCAAACAGCAGCGCCTCGGCCGTGGGCGGGCAGCCAGGCACATACACATCGACTGGCACAATACGATCGCAACCACGTACGACTGCATAAGAATAATGATAATAACCGCCACCATTGGCACACGAGCCCATCGAAATCACCCAACGCGGTTCTGCCATTTGATCGTACACTTTACGCAGCGCTGGCGCCATTTTATTCACCAGCGTACCAGCCACTATCATCACATCTGATTGACGCGGACTGCCACGAAACACAATACCGAAGCGATCAAGATCATAGCGCGAAGCACCAGCGTGCATCATCTCTACCGCGCAGCAAGCCAAGCCGAAGGTCATGGGCCACATGGAGCCAGTACGCGTGTAGTTAATCACCGTATCTAGCGAAGTGGTGATGAAGCCTTTATCTAAAACGCCCTCGATGCTCATGCTAATCCCATTCTAAAGCACCTTTTTTCCACTCATAGATGAAACCAACCACAAGCACAAACAAAAACAACAGCATTGCCAAAAATCCTGCCATGCCAATTTCTTGTATGACCACTGCCCACGGGAACAAAAACGCGATTTCTAAATCGAACAGGATGAATAGAATAGCCACCAAATAATAACGCACATCAAACTTCATGCGCGCATCTTCAAAAGCCTCAAAACCGCACTCGTAAGGCGAATTTTTTTGCGCATCTGGCTTGTGTGGAGATAAGATTTTACCTAGGATAAGTGGCCCTAAGCCAATTGCTAGGCCTACTAAAATGAACAACAATATTGGAAAATAATTTTCCAGCACGAGGGCTTTTCCTAACTTTGGTTTTTTTAATTTAGCGCTTTTAGCTTGTGGCTTTAAACGACAAAATCAAAAATATTTATTAAATTATTATTAAAGCGTATTTTGTAAATACTATTTTATGTCTATTTTGGTGCCGACGGAGAGACTCGAACTCTCACGACCTTAGTCACAACCACCTCAAGGTTGCGTGTCTACCAATTCCACCACGACGGCAATTTATCTAGCCAACCAATAACAAATTTATGGTTAATTAAACCAAATGTTAATTC
>JANOYU010000046.1:0-3324 GCA_031429035.1 Methylophilaceae bacterium | reverse complement strand
TGGACCCACCTCTTCCCATCTCGAACAGAGCCGTGAAACGAACCAGCGCCAATGATAGTATGCTTTTTGCATGCGAAAGTAGGTCACTGCCAAGCTATTTATAAAAAGACAAAAGCCCTCCATGTGAGGGCTTTTGTCTTTTATTGGGTTGATAAAGGCCTGCTTGGGTTAAAGTATTGATTTTTATGTTTAAATTGTTGTATAGTAGTTGTATGAATAAGTATTTGAGGATAAAAACAGTCATTTTTGGTTTAAGCACACTCATGTTTTGCGGCGTTGTGTTTGCGCAAGATACTGACAATTGCGCCAATTGCAATAAATCTTGCCAGCCAATTGATTTATCACGTGGCGATGACACATCGCCATTTAAATCTAACCATGTGCATGATGACTTGTCATTGGGCAAGCAATCGCTTGATTTAATGGCCAAGCACAATCATGATGAATTAGGTCGTGGCAAAGATACCAAAGGCTTTGAGTCGAATCACAGACATGATGAGCTTGGTCGCGGCAAAGACACATCATTTTTAAATTTGAGTAAAAATCGTGATGATTTATCGCGAGGCTCAAATACGGCTTTTCTAGCCTCTAATCATAGACATGATGAGTTGTCACGGGGCAATAATTCGGCTGACTTATCGTTTGGTCATCGTGATAATGAGTTATCGCGCGGCAGAGATACTGACGAACTCAGCCGTTGTGATTAAGACAAGTCGTTGTAATTAAATAAGTTTTAATCCTCTTCCACCACTAAATCGGGTATGTGATTAAACGCAATGCGCATCGGCGCGTCTTTTAGCGCATCGTGCGCACCAGCAAAATAAACGGTATTTTTGCCATATTTCAAATTTAAAATATCCAGCGCTTTGTTTAGTTTTTTCTCGTTAACCGATGGTTTTTCTGCAAATAAATCGTAAGCGGCATCTTGCGCATTGGCCAAGCCGCTAAAATTAACACCCACTGCTATTGGGTCATATGTTTCATATGCCCTGGGAAGCGCTTTAAATAAGGCTTCTAGGGCATCGGTTAGCGCTAGCGTATTATCGGTTGCACTAATATCACTTTCATTATAAAAGCGTGCAATTTCTTTGGTTTTATTATTACGAAACTTCACTTTAATGCTGATGTGTGAAGTGAGTAAATCGTAACTACGCATACGCATAGCAGCTTTTTGTAGCAATCTGTGCAACACCGCTTTGGCGCCCGCAATATTGCGCTGCTCTGGCGGCAAAACATGGGAATGACCGAGTGAGCTGCGTGCATTTTTAACGTAAAAAGGTTCTATGCCGCGTAGTTTGTCGTAATAACGCTCGCCCTCAATGCTGCCCCAAGCGGCGCGCAGTTGCTGCTTGTTGGCCGTGTATAATTTTTCAACAGAATCAATACCATAGCGCTCAAGTCGCGCCTGCATTTGGCTGCCTATGCCGTTAAGTGCACGTAATTTTAGGCTAAATAATTTTTGCGGAATATCACTGTCTTCAATCACCACGCAGCCATCTGGTTTTTGCATGTTGGATGCAGTTTTAGCCAAAAACGTATTGGGCGCAATGCCAATAGAGCTGCGAATAAACGGATATTGCTTACTGATTTTTTTCTTAATCTTGTCCGCCAGTTTCAGCGCGTTTTCTTTCACTTGTTGGCTGCCTGTTAAAAAGCACACCATTTCGTCAATCGACAGCACTTTTTCTACATGCGTGCAGCTTTCTACAATCTCGATTAATTTATGGTGATATTGTACATAAAGCGGTGGCCGCGCTTCCACAAAAATGATGTCTTTGCATAATTTACGCGCATCGCGCACGCCAGTACCAGTCTTAATGCCAAACGCTTTCGCCTCGTAACTGGCGGCAATACAGCAAGTGGTTTCCGCCATTACTGCCAGCACGCCAATCGGCTTGCCGCGCAGCTCTGGGCGCAATTGTTGCTCTACCGAGGCGAAGTAAGAGTTGAAATCGACATAAAGTGCATTTAAAGCCATAATTAATTTTGAGTCTAGATGTAATTTTTAGTGCAAAATATTGACTAACTATTTTACGCTTATCACAATATTTATTAGGGTTAAAATATAATGAGTAACGAACAAATTGCAATTTTTGCAGGTGGTTGTTTTTGGTGCACTGAGCCCGTATTTAGTCAGCTAAAAGGCGTGCATAAGGTTGAATCTGGTTATATTGGCGGGCATACAAGCAATCCAACTTACAAAGATATTTGCAATGGTGATACTGGCCATGCCGAGGGCATTAGAATTACTTTTGATGCAGATGTGGTGAGTTTTGAAACCTTGCTAGAAGTGTTTTTGGTCAGCCACGACCCAACCACACCTAACCGCCAAGGTAACGATGTGGGCACACAATATCGCTCTGCGGTGTTTTGCCAAAATGATTCACAAAAATTAGCGGTGATAAAAATGTTTGAAGAATTTAATCGTGAAGCAATTTACAGCGCGCCAATTGTGACTGAAATAAACGCGGATAGTAAGTTTTACCCGGCTGAAGATTATCACCAATATTACTTTGATAAAAACCCGGGCAACCCCTATTGTATGGCAGTTGCGGCGCCTAAAGCGGCTAAAATTCGCGCCAAATATGCACAATTAATTAAATAAAATTAAGTGTTTAAAATGCTCGAGAGAAAACCAATGTCCTGCAAGCCAATACCAGAGCGGCTTACAGAGGTGTTACTTTGATAACTCATTTAAATTGGTTAAATTATTCATTTTTTTGAAACGTTTTACTGCTAATCCATTGTCTGCGCCAAAAAATCAAAACCATCATCAGCGCGATGCTTGCCATAATACCAATCGCCCACCAAAAACCGTTATGTTCTTCTATCCACGGCATGTGTATAAAATTCATGCCAAAAATGCCTGCAATTAAGGTGGCAGGCATAAACAGCATGGCCACTACGGTTAATGCGCGCAGCTCTAAATTCACGCGTTGGCTCACGCTCGCCATGTAAATATCCATCATGCCATTTAACGTGTCGCGAATCGATTCTAGCGACTCAATAAAATTAACAGTGTGGTCATACACATCGCGCAAATAGGGCAAGGTAGCAGGCTTAAAAAAACCTTTTTCATTGCGAATTAAACTATTTATCACCTCACGCAATGGCCACACGGCACGGCGCAGCTCTATGCTAACGTGCTTTAATTGGTGAATGCTATGCAAATGCACATTGCTGGGTTTGTTTAACAGCAAATCTTCTAGCTCTTCGCTTGCCTCATTTACATCCTCCAGCACGTTAAAATAGCGGTCTACCAAGCTATCTAACACTGCATAAGCCAAATAATCTACGCTTTGCTCACGAATCTGTGCACGGCTA
>JANOYU010000045.1:0-14214 GCA_031429035.1 Methylophilaceae bacterium | reverse complement strand
AGACCAAAGCCCCATTGGTCTAGCCCCGCTTTGGCGGCTTTAATCAGCTCGGGCTGATTAGCCAAACCAAGGTAATTGTTAGCGCACATGTTAATCACTTCGCGGCCATCGGCCAGCGTAATGCGATTTTTTTGGTCAGAGGCAATGACGCGCTCAGTTTTATACAGGCCTTGCGCTTCAATCTCGCTTAAATCATCTGTAAAACCTTGTTTTGCTGCTTTAAAACTCATACTGCTTCCTTATTTTTCATCTTTTTATCAAAGATTAATTTTCCCAGTTTAAAATCACTTTGCCAGAGTTGCCTGAGCGCATGATTTCAAAGCCTTCTTTAAAATCGGTATAGTGGAAACGATGCGTGATAATTTTGCCCAAAGGCAAGCCGCTTTGCACCATCATCGAACATTTATACCAAGTTTCAAAAATCTCGCGGCCGTAAATGCCTTTAATCGTCAGGCCTTTAAACACCACCATATCCCAATCAATGCCAGCACCTTTGGGCATAATGGCCAGCATGGCAATCTTGCCGCCGTTAATCATTTTATCCAACATATCGCCAAACGCTTTGGGCGAACCTGACATTTCTAAGCCGACGTCAAAGCCTTCAAAAATGCCCAAAGAATCCATTAGTTCTTTGGTAATGCTTTCTTTGCTGACATTAACAGTGACTACGCGCGGCAAAATGCTTTTAATCAAATCGAGGCGATATTGATTCATGTCGGTAATCACAATGTTTCGCGCACCTGCATGATCCGCCACCAGTGCGGACATGCTGCCGATTGGGCCTGCGCCAGTAATCAGCACATCCTCGCCCACCATGTTGAATGATAATGCTGTGTGCGCTGCGTTACCGTAAGCATCAAAATATGAAAGTAGATCGGTATCAATTGGGCGGCTTGGTTTAAACACATTTTTTGCGGGAATCACCAAGTATTCTGCAAAAGCGCCATGCCGATTAACGCCCACGCCAATCGTATTAGGGCAAAGGTGAGTGCGGCCGCCAAGGCAGTTGCGGCAACGTCCGCAAGTTAAATGGCCTTCGCCAGAGACGACTTCGCCCACTTTAAAATCTGTAACGTTTGAGCCAAAACCAGCAATCTCGCCGACGTATTCATGGCCTGTAATCATCGGTACGGGTATCGTCTTTTGTGCCCATTCATCCCAATTATAAATATGAATATCGGTGCCGCAAATGGCGGTTTTTTTGATTTTAATTAAGACATCATTGTTGCCAACGGTGGGTTCGGGCATGTCTTCTAGCCATAGGCCTTGTTTGGCGTATTTTTTAACTAAAGCTTTCATATTCTCGCTCTCCTAGCCTAAACGGCTAATTTGCTATCAATACTATTCATTTACTATCAAAACAATTCTAGTATCGCATAAAGTTAGGTCTTGCTCAAACTGTCAACATAGCTTGTAATCGGTTATTATTGTGGTTGTAGATACTCGAAATTAAAAAATGCCACTTACCGAAATCAACCATGTTAATTTCCGCACCGACCGCGACACCATGCTTAAGTTGCGCGATTTTTATTGCGATATTCTCGGCTTAACGGTTGGTAAGCGCGTGGCCAGCACTACTTATGGTTATTGGTTGTATATCGGCACTAACGATGTGGTGCATTTGGCAGAATATAAAACCGCCACAGCGCCAAGCTTAAACGTGCATGGAACTTATGATCATGTTAGCTTTACCTGCACCGATATGCCGGCGATGGAAGCGCATTTAAGCAAACATAATGTGGCTTACACGACGCGTATTTTAGCTAATAGCGTACGGCAAATTAATTTAAAAGACCCTGCGGGCAATGGCGTAGAGCTAAATTTTGAAGAGTTTTGGAACCGCGATTACGTGATGCGGCCATCGGGCGACCCGACTCAAGCCTAGCTTTATCATATAAGTTACATAAATGTGACACTGGTCACATACAAGCGCTTCAATTGAACTAGAATAACTCTATATTGAGATAAATGTATTCCAAATGATAAAGTATGCGTTATTGTTAGAGACAGTAATAAATGCAAATAATATTGCAAATATGGAGAGAGTTAAAATGAATAAATTATTAATCAATAAGCTATTTAGCACTGCCCTAGCAGGCGCTATTCTATTGGCTTGCAGCCTGCCTGCTGTTGCAGAATCTGACCCTAAATTGTGGCCTGTGATGAAAGAAGCGTTTTTTGAAAAACGCCCAATGACAGAAGTGACTTTTATGAAAATTGAGGCACCACGCCGTGCCGAAAGTGGTGCGCAAGTGCCAGTGACTTACACCATTGACCAAAAAGCTGCTAATGGTGTGAAAATTATTAAACTGTATTCATTTGTCGACGCAAACCCAATTCCACTCACCGCGACTTACCATTTGACTGATGCGTTGGGCGATTTTGAGCTTTCTACCCGTATTCGCTTTGAGACGGACGCATTTGTGCGCTTAGTGGGCGAAGATGCAAGTGGAAAATTGTATTTGGCATCACGTGAGATTCGCGCAGCTGGCGGTTGCGGCGGCACTGTCGATGGCGATGAAGCGGCGATGCGTGCATCTGCTGGTAAAATTAAATTAAAAGTAGATGATGCAAAAATTGGTGCTGTAACTGCCACCACATTTAATATTAAACACCCCATGCGCACAGGCTTGCAGCGCGAGTTGGTATCGCAAGGCTTTATTCCTGCGTTTTACATTAACAAAACCGAGTTTAAATACAACGGTAAATCTGTGATGACGGTGGATGTAGGTGTTGGCACTGCTGAAGACCCGTATTTTAAATTTAACTTTGTGCCAACTGAGCCAGGTAAATTAGAAGTATTAGCCACAGATAACGAAGGCAAAAGCTTTAGCCAAGCGATAGAAGTAAAAAGTTAACGCATTTTTAAAGTTAGATTTATAGGTTTAAAAAGGTCTCGAAAGAGGCCTTTTTTATTGTGTTGCCGTTAAATTTGGGTGCTAAAATAAACCACTATTTTGGAGGCGTAAAAATGAAAAGTTTTCGTAAAGAGCTGTGGTTTAATATTCCAGCGCGCATGGATTTTAAAAATATTACGCATGATGTGGCCGAATGTGTGCGCGAAAGTGGCGTAAAAGAAGGCTTGTGCTTGATTAACGCCATGCATATCTCGGCCAGCGTATTTATTAACGATGACGAGCGCGGCCTGCATCACGATTACAAATTATGGCTAGAAAAACTTGCCCCGCATGAGCCTGTTAGTGGTTATCGGCATAACGATACTGGTGAGGATAATGCAGACGCGCATATTAAACGCCAAATAATGGGCCGTGAAGTGGTGGTAGCAGTTACTGAAGGCCGCCTAGATTTTGGCCCGTGGGAGCAGATTTTTTATGGTGAATTTGATGGCAGACGTAATAAGCGCGTGTTGGTAAAAATCATTGGGGAATAAATTATTATTGCTCAGTTAAAATAGACGCGTGCAAAAAGTAATGCTCTGCAAGCCGCATAGATATTGGCTTGCAGAGCATCGATGTTTATATGCAATAAAAACAAGTCTTAAAAGCCAATATTTAAATCAGCCTTTAATATAGCTTTCTAGCGCTTGAATCGCGCGTTGCTGGTCAGCGATCGTTTCTTTCACCAAATCGCCAATTGACAGCATGCCTAGCACTTTTTCATTATCTACCACTGGCAGGTGCCTAAACTTTTTCTCGCTCATCATGCGCATGGCGCTATCTACCAAATCACTCGGTTTTCCGGTAATCACTTTTGCAGTCATCACTTCATTTATGTGCGTTGTTTTAGATGAACGACCTTGCAAAATGACCTCGCGCGCATAATCGCGCTCTGAGAAAATCCCCACTAATTTATCGCCGTCCATTACTGCCAGCGCACCAATTTTGTATTCAGCCAAAATCACCAGCGCATCAAACACCGGGCGGTTTGGCGCGATTGAGATTAACTCGTGATGTTTTTTTTCATCCAATATTTGTTGTAAAGTTTTCATGATTCTCTCCCAGCTAGCGTACAAATAAAATATACACCTTATAATGACAAGTGAATAATCAAATTAGATAAATGATGCAAAATAAATCCCAAAAAAATATTATTCTGAAAGCCTTTGTTGCCCTGTTTTTACTGACGCTTATTTGGGGCTATAACTGGGTGGTGATGAAATTGGCTGTGCAATATGCTAGCCCGTTTCAATTTGCTGCGTTACGTACATTTTTGGGCGCACTTATGTTATTTTTGGTGCTATTTTTAAGCAAGCGGCCACTCAAGCTGCAAGAGTTTCCCACCATGATGTTATTGGGTATTTTGCAAACCTGTGGCTTTACTGGCTTGCTTATTTGGGCGCTGGTTGAAGGCGGTGCGGGCAAAACTGCGGTATTAAGTTACACCATGCCGTTTTGGGTGATGTTGTTTGCGTGGCCACTATTGGGCGAGAAGGTACAAGGCTGGCAATGGCTAGCGGTGGGGTTTGCCTTATTTGGCATTGTGTTGATATTCGACCCGTTGCATATTAAAGGAGACGGTGTGAGCATGCTGATGGCGCTGGCCTCTGGCATATCGTGGGCAGCCTCAGCAATAGTCTCTAAAAAATTGCACAAACGCCGCCCAGATTTAGATTTACTCAATATTACTGCTTGGCCAACATTATTGGGCGCGCTGCCCATTATTATCGTCGCGCTGATATTGCCAGCACCGCCTATTGTGTGGTCAAACACATTTTACCTTACAATTATCTACAGCATTTTTTTAAGCGGCAGTTTGGCTTGGGTATTGTGGACATATGCCCTGCAGCGCTTGCCAGCAGGCGTTGCTAGTATGGCCAGCATGCTCGCGCCAGTGATTGGTGTGGCTGCGGCATGGATTCAGCTAGGTGAGCGACCCAGCCAAACAGAATTTATTGGCATGTTTTTTATTGCCCTTGCGCTGGTAATAATATCCACCATCACTATCAGAAAACATCAGCAAGTAGATGTCGCAGAAGGTCAAGAATAGGATTGTCGAGTGTTAATCAAGCCAATACTTCGTTACACTCGCTTGCCGTACTAAATGTACTGTCTGCGCTTGTGCGCCGTGCCTAGGCTCGATTTCCAATCGACAAGTGCAATTGACGAGCTATGATAAAATAAGATTTTTAAATCATTTCTGTATTAAAGGTTAGCAAATGGCAGGTCATTCAAAGTGGGCAAACATTCAACATCGCAAAGGTCGCCAAGACGCCAAACGCGGTAAAATTTTCACTAAAATCATTAAAGAAATCACCGTGGCTGCGCGTATGGGCGGCGGTGATACCAATATGAATCCGCGCTTGCGCGCAGCTGTAGCCGAGGCCAAAGAAGAAAACATGCCCGCCGACAATATTACGCGTGCCATTAAAAAAGGTACGGGTGAGCTAGAAGGCGTTAACTACGAAGAGATTCGCTACGAAGGTTATGGCATCAACGGTGCGGCCATTATTATTGATTGCTTAACCGATAACAAACAACGCGCAGTGATGGATGTGCGCCATGCACTAAGCAAACACGGCGGCAATTTAGGCACTGACGGCAGCGTGGTATTTATGTTTAAACATTGCGGCAGCTTAATTTATGCGCCTGGCACCGATGAAGATAAAGTGATGGAAGCCGCACTGGAGGCGGGTGCAGAGGACATCGTGACTGATGAAGATGGCAGTATAGAAGTGATTACGCCACCAAACGATTTTATGGCGGTGAAAGAAGCGCTAGAAGCCGCAGGCTTAAAACCTGTTTTGGCAGATGTCACCATGAAGCCATTGACTGAAGTGGATTTTGCAGGTGAAGATGCGATTAAAATGCAGAAAATTTTAGACGCACTAGAAGATTTAGACGACGTTCAAGATGTATACACAACGGCTTATATCGAATAAATGTTAGCAATTCGCATCTTAGGAATTGACCCCGGCCTGCGCATCACAGGCTTCGGTGTCATCGAAAAAATTGGCGAAAAAATCACTTATATTGCCAGTGGTACCATTAAAACCGCTTCTGCCAAAAAGAATGTGGTTGAGGGCGAAGACGACAGAGAAGAATTGCCAGCACGGCTGAAAGTCATACTAGACGGGCTGTTTGAGGTGATTGATACTTACAGCCCAAACCAAGTGGCGATTGAAAAAGTGTTTGTGAATGTGAATCCGCAATCGACTTTATTACTTGGCCAAGCCCGTGGTGCGGCGATTAGTGCGGCAGTAATTCGCAATTTAAGTGTAGCCGAATATACAGCGCTGCAAGTTAAGCAATCAGTTGTTGGTAATGGTCATGCGCAAAAGGAGCAAGTGCAAGAAATGGTAAAACGTTTGCTTAATTTGCCTGCTACGCCCAAGCCAGATTCGGCCGATGCGCTAGCTTGCGCCATTTGTCATGCGCATGGTGGGCAAGGGTTAGGAAAACTCGCCACAGCGGGCTTTAGAGTAAAGAATGGAAGATTGATATGATTGCACGCCTAAACGGGCTATTGATAGAAAAATCGCCACCGCTTATTGTGTTAGATTGCGGTGGAGTTGGTTATGAAATTGAGGTGCCAATGAGCACCTTTTACAATTTACCAGAAGTGGGCGCAAAAGTGCAATTGCTGACTTACATGGTGGTGCGCGAAGACGCGCAATTATTATACGGTTTTGGCAGCGAGCAAGAAAAAAGTACATTTAAACAATTGCTTAAAGTAAATGGCATAGGTGCAAAATCAGCTTTATCTATTTTAAGCGGTGTCAGTATTGATGACCTGGTTTATGCAGTGACTAACCAAGATGTAGCTATGCTAACCCGCGTGCCAGGGGTGGGTAAAAAAACCGCTGAACGCTTATTGTTAGAACTAAAAGATAAATTTGCAATTACGGGCTCTGCTACTACCACTGCGGCACCTAAATCAGCCAGCCACGATATTCTAAATGCGCTAATAAGTTTGGGCTACAATGAACGCGAGGCAACTGCGGCGGTTAAGTTATTGGATAAAGAAATTAGCGTGGCAGAAGGTATTAAACAGGCATTAAAATCATTATCAAAATAGCTAGGTCAGCGGCCGTATAGGTGAAAGTAGGTGAATGATATGAAACAGTTTTTATTATGTTTGTTAGTAACGATTTTTGTGAGCGCATGTGTTGAGCGCGCAGCGAGTGATTATTCGGCTGCATCAGCGCCTTCAGCTGAAGTGCAATCTGCCCAAGCGCCCGCGCCAATGGCTAAAATGGCTGCTGAGTCAGATGTGGTTGGCGGCGCAGAGCAAAGCTTGACTGAAATTAGCGAGCCTGCCAATTACGCAGCCAAAAAATATATTGCGCTGCGCCATCACCTACAAATAGAGTCACCAGCGGACAAAATGCAAACTGCTTTTGATGCGGCAGTGAAACATTGCGAGGCGCTCAATTGCCAGCTATTAAGCGCAAATTACAATAAACAAACGCCCTACAGTCCGCCATCTGCCAGCCTTAGCGTGCGGGTGCCGCCGCGCAATGTTGAAATATTTTTATCTGGCTTAGCCAAAAATGGCGAGGTAATGCAACATGGCCGCGATAGTGAAGATAAAACCAACCAAGTGATTGATGCCGATGCGCGCATTGCCAACTTAACGCATTTAAGAGATAGATTGCGTGCCATGTTGACGGATAAAGCGGCCAAATTTAAAGATTTAATCGAAGTGGAAACACAATTAGCCAATACGCAAAGCGAGCTTGATAGCATTGTGAGCATTAGAAAAGCATTATCGCTAGAAACAGATTTAGTAGCGGTAAATATTGATTTTACTGCTAGCCAAGGCATTACCGAGCAAGGCGCTTTTGCACCAGTAGCACGTGCATTTAAAGATGCTGGCCGAGTGATGATGGAAAGCTTTGGCGCAGTAATCACTTTTGTCGTTAGCGCAATACCTTGGCTGTTAATCGGTATTCCAGTGTTGTGGTTAGTGCGCCGCTATTGGGTAAAAATTAAAGCCAAGCTGTTGTAATGCACATGATGTAAAAATGAATATTCACGCTAAATTAGTTAAGTTTTGGCTAGGCATACTGCTTGTAAGCTATGGCTGTGTTGGCTTGGCGGTTGAAGCAGATTTGGGCGAGGATATAGAATCTAAATCAGTCTATCCAGTGACTTTTGCCGATAATTTATCTGAAGATGATTATCTAGGCGAATTACCTAAAGTGCTAACGGTATCTAGGCTGAAGCAATCTGCTGCAGATGCGCCATCTGCAGTGACAGTAATTGACCGCGAAACCATTCGTGCCAGCGGTATTGTAGATTTGCCAGAAATATTTAGGTTGGTGCCAGGCATGTATGTGGGTGCCAACGCGGGCTATGTGTACAGCACCAATCACACTGTTAGCTATCATGGCATTACCAATGCTTACTCGGGCAGCATGCAGGTGATGATTAATGGCCGATCAGTTTATACGCCATTATTTGGTGGCGTTAAATGGAGTGAGCTGCCGATTGCTTTGATGGATGTTGAGCGCATTGAAGTGACACGCGGACCAAACGCGGCCAGCTACGGCGCCAACTCATTTTTTGGTGTAATTAATATTATTACCATCAACCCAGCAGAATCACCCAAAAATACCGTTTTAGCCACCCACGGCAGTGGCCGCAACGAGGCATTTTATAGGCATGCAGCTAAGTTGGATGATTGGGCTTATCGCGCGACAGTGGGTTATCGTCAAGATGATGGCTTAGATAATCGTAATGATTTTAAACGCACGCGATTTATCAACGCGCAAGCAGATTATCAAATTAACCCAACTAATTTGCTCGAGTTTGAGATGGGTGCAACGGATGGCGCGCGTGGTGAGGGCAATATTAACGAAGATAATTTAGTTTTTTTGCCACGTACCAAGCAGATCAATAATTATTTTGCGCTTGCACGCTGGCGCCTTAATTTAAGCGACAGTAGTGATTTATCTGTGCAGGCTTTTCATAGCTATGACCGCTCAGATGACAAAACCACATCGGTGCTGCTTGCGCCTATATTTCCACCACCACGCAGGCCTTTTGTTGCGATAGATAGATTACGTATTAACAACGAGGTGATTCAGCAGCGCACTGATATTGAGGCGCAACATACCTTTGCTGTTGGCGATAATATTCGCGCCGTATGGGGCGGCAGTGTGCGCCGAGATAGTACCGAAGCGCCTTTTTATTTGGGCACTGATAACACCGATTACTTTGATTTGCAGCGGCTATTTGGGCATGTGGAATGGCGCCCGCACAGCATGTGGACGTTTAACCTAGGTGCTATGATGGAACATAACGATTTTACCGGCACCGATACCTCGCCTCGTGCTAGCATAAATTTTAAACCGCATCCAAATCATGCTTTTAGGTTGGGCATTTCTAGCGCGCTACGCACGCCTAACTATGTAGAAGAGAAATTTAACAATCGTTATTTTATCCCAGCGGTACAGCCCAATCCATTAACTGCAACTGCATTTATTTTTCAGCTGACGGCAAATAAAGGCAATGTAAATCCCGAAAAAATTGTCTCACGTGAAATTGGCTATGTGGGCAAAATAGGTAGTTTACAGCTTGATACACGCATATTTAGTGACCGTATTGACGATATTATTAGGGGTGAAGATAACGTAGATTTTACTTTTCCAGCCAATACCGTCCCGCTTAACACTAAACCAGTAGAAGGCGCTGTTAACCGCGGCAGCGCAGCCGTTGAAGGCATAGAGCTGCAAGCGAAATGGCATCTGAATAAAGATACCGATATTCTGCTTGGTCACTCACATATCAATATTCGTGAAACACAGCCAAGGTTAAAGAAAACTTATACGCAATCGGCACCCAATAACACACTCACAGCGCTCGTTACCTATCGCTTTAACAGCGATTGGGATGCCAGTTTTGCCTATTACCAAACCAGTAAAGTAACCGCATTGGGTGATGGCGACCCTGTCGATTTAATTAGAAGAGCCGATGCAAGATTGGCTAGAAAATTTATCACAGGCCATGTTAATGGTGAGGTTTCTATTGCCATCGAAAATTTATTTGATAGCGATTATGAAGAATTTGCCGATTACAACACCTTAAAACGGCGCGGCCAGATTAACTTACGCTTAAATTTTTAATGCAATTTTAGAGATTGATTTTGTAGAACATGCAGCCTAGTAACAAATTTTTAGCTTATTTTCTTACCAGCCTAGTGTTGCTGCTAAACCTGTTTACGCCCAATGTGGCGCAAGCTTACACGGGCGTTACCATTGTAATGAGCACGCCAACAACTGCTAATTTAGCGTTTGTAGAAACCTTTAGAACCGAGTTGATTAATGCTAAAAGTACCAGCCTGCGCGTAAAAGTAATTGATTTAAGCGCTGCCGATAAACTGGTGGTTGCCGAAAATAGTGAGCTAGTAATTGCATTGGGCGTGAAAGCGCTAGAGGCCTCGAGTAAATTAAAGTTTACTACACCTGTGTTGGGCGTATTTACCCCATTGCCCTCATTTAATGGATTATTAGCCAATAGCAAACGTGTGTTGGGTAACTTTAGCGCCATTGTGCTAGATCAACCTTATGCAAGACGCTTTTCTTTAATAAAAGCGGTGATGCCAGAAGTGAAAAGCTTAGGCGTACTGCTTGGGCCAAATTCATCGCTAGATATGGATGACTTAAAAGACGCGGGCGATAGTGCGCAACTGGATATTATTCAAGAAAACATCAAACAAGAAGACGATTTGATTCCGCATTTAACCACGCTGCTAGAAATTAGCGATGCGTTAATGGCGATTCCCGATGCATTGGTCTATACGCGTGAAACTGCGCAGCCTATTTTGCTCACTAGTTATCGCTATCAAAAACCGGTGTTTGGCTACTCGCAGTCTTATGTGCGCGCAGGGGCATTGGCAGCGGTGTATAGCAGCAGCCAGCATTTGGCCAAGCAAGCAGCTGAAATCGCCATTAAATCGCAGCCTGGCACATTACCACCACCGCAGGCGCCTAAATATTTTTCTGTCATGGTCAATTATCAGGTGGCACGCTCACTTAATATCGCCATAGGCGACGAAGACTCGGTTTACAAAAAAGTTTACCAATTAGAAAGTAAGCTATGAAAAACTTAGGTATTAAATCTAGAGTCATATTTTTGGGTACAATTCCTGCACTTTTATTTTCAACTATTTTAGCGGGTTATGCCATATCTAATGTATTTGGCGTATTAAACCAATCGCTGCGCGACCGTGGCCAAATTATTGCAGCGCAGTTGGCGCCCGCCACTGAATATGGCGTTATTTCGGGCAATAAGCAAATACTGCAAAGGTTGACACAGCAGGCGCTTACTAATGAGCAAGATTTAAGAACAGTCATGGTGCTAGACAGAAAAAACCGTGTGCTCGCTATCAGTGGCCGTGAAATCGCGACTGCTGTGTTAGACAATTTAACGCAAAATAACCTCAATGAGTTCAAGCTAAAAGACAGCATCATATTTAGCGCGCCTATTCACCGTAGCTTGGTAGAGATTGACGATTTTACTAGCCCGCGCGAAAGTGAATTAAGCTTAAAAAATAATAATACCGAGCTAGAAATAGGCAAAGTGTATATAGAACTTAGCAATTTGAGTTTGCAAAATATTAAGCAAAATCTAATTACTAAAATATTGTTGATAAGCTTGTTGGGCTTATTGGTAAGCGCGCTGATTGCATATTGGATAGGCCGCAATATCACCAAGCCTATTCAAGAAATTGCCCATGCCGTGAATAAAGTGGGCGAAGGCATGTTTGCACACACCATTATCGAGAACTCTAGTGGCGAGTTAAAAACCTTACAAAAAGGTTTTAATTCGATGGCTTTAAGCCTAAAACATGCTTATGACATGATGCAAGATAAAATTAATGATGCTACATCAATGCTCACTCACCAAGCGCAACACGACGATTTAACAGGTTTAATTAATCGCCGTGAGTTTGAGGTACGGCTGGAGCGCAGCTTAAAAAGCGTGCATGAGCATGGCGTGCAGCACGTTTTTTGCTATTTAGATTTAGATCAATTCAAGCTGGTCAACGACACTTGTGGTCACTCGGCGGGTGATGAGTTGCTAAAACAGGTAAGCGTGTTGCTGGCTAACAGAATGCGCGATAGAGATACGCTAGCGCGCTTGGGTGGTGACGAATTTGGCTTGCTGCTAGAAAATTGCAGCTTGGCCGATGCCAACCAAATTACCAATGCGCTACTTAAATTGGTGCGCGACTATCGTTTTATTCATACTGATAAAATATTTAATATTGGCGTTAGCATTGGTATTGTGGTGGTTAATGCAGGCTTTGAAAACGTCAGCGATATTATTCACGCGGCCGATATGGCCTGTTACTCGGCTAAAAATGCAGGGCGCAACCAAAGCTTTTTATTTAGCCCAGGCGATGTTGAGGTAAAACAACGCCAAAGCGCAGTAGAAGCCATTTCAGACATTACCGACGAGATTGATGACGAGCAATTTATGTTGTACTGCCAGCCAATTGTGCCGCTGTCATCTAACGTGCCGCAGCAACATCATTACGAGGTATTAATCCGCAAAATTAGCTTAGAAGGCCACATCATGTTGCCTGTGACTTTTATCCCCTCGGCCGAGCGCTATTTGCTGATGCCCAACATTGATCGTTGGGTGATTAAAAATACTTTTTCAACTTATCGGCAATTGCTTAATGCCAGCAACGAAAAATGTAATTATGTGTTTTCTATTAATTTGTCGGGCACCTCTTTGGGCGATAAAAGCTTGCTGGGTTATATTCGCGAGCAATTTGCGATTTATGCCATACCGCCGCAAAGTATTTGTTTTGAAATTACCGAAACCGCCGCCATTGTTAACTTAAAAAACACCATCAATCTATTTACCGCGCTTAGAAAACTGGGCTGCAGCTTTGCGCTAGATGATTTTGGCAGCGGCATGTCATCGTTTATGTATCTTAAAAACTTTGAGGTAGATTATCTTAAAATTGATGGCTCGTTTGTTAAAGACATGCACGTGAATAAAATAGATCACGCCATGGTGCGCTCTATTCACAGCGTGGCAGAGGCCATGAACATTAAAACAGTGGCCGAGTTTGTAGAAAACGATGCCATATTAAAAGAGCTAAAAATAATTGGTGTACATTATGGCCAAGGCTTGCATTTAGGCTCGCCTTTGCCAATTAAAAGATTAATCGAGAATTTTTCAATATTTAACCCTTAAAGCATAATCGCTAGTAAAATTGCGCGATGATAGAAACCGACCGCCTGATTGCGCCGATACCAGAAAGCCCACAAGAAGAGGCGCTAGAACGCGCGCTGCGCCCCAAAGCGCTAGACGAATATGTGGGCCAAGAAAAAGCCCGCAGCCAATTAGAAATTTTTATTAATGCCGCGCGTGGCCGCAGCGAGGCGCTAGATCACGTTTTATTATTTGGCCCGCCAGGTTTGGGCAAAACTACGCTGGCACATATTATTGCACGCGAAATGGGCGTCAATATGCGCCAAACCTCTGGCCCCGTATTAGAGCGCGCGGGCGATTTAGCAGCGCTGCTAACTAATTTAGAACCCAACGATGTGCTATTTATTGATGAAATTCATCGTTTAAGCCCAGTAGTTGAGGAGATTTTGTACCCTGCCATGGAAGATTATCGCCTAGATATAATGATAGGCGAAGGCCCAGCGGCAAGGTCGGTTCGGCTTGATTTGCCACCATTTACCTTAATTGGCGCAACCACGCGGGCTGGCATGTTAACTAACCCGTTAAGAGACCGTTTTGGCATTGTGTCGCGGTTAGAATTTTATACCAATGAAGAATTAGGCCGCATTGTGCATCGCAGCGCAGGTTTGTTAGAGGTGGAAATTACTGAAACAGGCGCAGTAGAAGTTGCCAAACGCTCGCGCGGCACACCGCGTATTGCTAATCGATTGCTGCGCCGCGTACGCGATTACGCACAAGTTAAAGCCGATGGTATTGTCAGCAGTGAGGTGGCCGATGCTGCGCTAAAAATGCTTGACGTAGATAAATTGGGCTTTGATGTGATGGATAGAAAATTACTCAGCGCCGTGCTAGAAAAGTTTGGCGGCGGGCCTGTTGGTTTAGATAATTTAGCCGCCGCAATTGGCGAAGAACGTGACACCATCGAGGACGTGCTAGAGCCGTATTTGATACAACAAGGCTATTTAATGCGCACGCCACGTGGCCGCATAGCCACCAGCTTGGCGTATCAACATTTTGGCTTGCCTGTGCCTAAAACCTTAAGCAATGGTGAAGTTTGGCAACAATAAGGCATTATAAACTAACCTGCCCTGTAACCCGCATG
>JANOYU010000044.1:0-20353 GCA_031429035.1 Methylophilaceae bacterium | reverse complement strand
TAATACTACCCAACTACCTTGTAAATTTGCCAAACTTAGCCTATCGCCATTGGCATTGGGCAGATTAAAATCGGGTGCTTTTGTGCCGTTGGCTAGTAATTTTCCAGGCTGGCTGTAGCTGCGGTAGCCTACAAAGGCGAGAGCTAAAACTGCCGCATAAAAAATTATTTTCATAGTCATTATGATTGCCTTTTAGCATTTAAGTTTTAAATATTTAAAGTGGTGTCCCCGACAGGAATCGAACCTGTAACTGACCCTTAGGAGGGGCCGGTGATATCCGTTTCACCACGGAGACACAAAAAGTGACACTTAAAACAATATTTTACTGCGATTTAGCCTTAAACTTAAATGGCTTATTTTTTGGTTTCTAGCATTTCCCAGCGTTGCATATTGGTATTAATATTGGTTTCAATAGCACTTAAACGCGTTTGCAGCGTTTTCACTAAATCAGGCTGATTTTTGTAAATATCCGCATCGGCTAATTGCGACGTAATAGTAGTTTGCTCGGTTTCTAGCAACTCAATTTTGTTGGGTAAATCGTCTAACTCTTGCTGCTCTTTAAAGCTTAATTTAGCTTGGTTTTTACTGGTGCTTTCTGGCGACGCTTTGGAAGGCTCATGGATATTGGCCTGCAGACTAGGTGTTTTGATAGGCATAACTGCTTGTTGTTGTGAAAAGCGTTGCCAATCATCGTAGCCACCACCAAATTCTGTTAGCACGCCATTGCCTTCAAACGCGATGACTTGCGTTACAGTATTCTCTAAAAACGCTCTATCGTGGCTAACCAAAAATAGCGTGCCAGTAAAATCTTGCAGCAAGCTTTCTAGCAGCTCCAGCGTGTCAATATCCAAGTCATTAGTCGGCTCATCTAGCACCAGCACATTGGCGGGGCGAGCAAATAGACGCGCCAGTAATAAACGATTGCGCTCACCACCAGAAAGCGATTTTACAGGTGAGCGCGAACGTTGTGGTGGAAACAAAAAGTCTTCCAAATAGCTAATCACATGTTTGCGCTCGTTGCCAATTTCGACAAAGTCGGAGCCTGGGCTGATGGTGTCGGCCAGTGTTGCTTCTTCATCTAGTTGCTCCCGCATTTGGTCAAAATAAGCAACGTTAATTTTGGTGCCGCGTTCTACGTTGCCGCTGTCGGCTTCAATATCACCCAAAATGAGCTTGAGTAAAGTAGTTTTACCAATACCGTTGGGGCCTAGCAAGCCAATTTTATCGCCGCGTAAAATACGCGTACTAAAGGCGTTTATCAGCACTCGTTCGCCGTAACCTTTGGTGACATTCTCAAGTTCAGCTACCAATTTACCGCTGCGCTCGCCTGCATCTAAATTCAGTTTCACATTACCTTGACGCTCGCGTCTGGCGGCGCGCTCAAGGCGCAAACTTTCTAAGCGCCTTACGCGGCCTTCGTTGCGGGTGCGACGTGCTTTTATGCCTTGGCGTATCCACACTTCTTCTTGCGCCAGCACTTTATCAAACTTGGCAGCGTGGGTTTCTTCTACCGCCACCAACTCTTCTTTTTTAAGTTGATAATCGGCTATTTTGCCATCATAATCGGACAAAATTCCACGGTCTAGCTCGGTAATGCGGGTGGCTAATCTGTTTAAAAAACGCCTGTCATGCGTAATAAAAAGTACGCTGCCCTGAAAACTTAATAACAAGTCTTCTAGCCATTCAATTGCTTCCAAATCCAAGTGGTTGGTCGGCTCGTCTAATAGCAACACTTCAGGCTCGGCCACCAGCGCGCGACCCAGTGCCACACGTTTTCGCCAGCCGCCAGATAGCGTTGAAACTAGCGCGTCTGCATCTAGCTTTAAGCGCGTTAGCACGGTTTCTACGCGGCTTTGCGCCGCCCAGCCGTTTTGCGCATCTAACTCGTGCTGCAAATGCTGCATTTTTTCCATCAGTGCATCAATATCGGCGTCAATCATGGCCATGTCGTGCGTTACGGCGTGGTAATCGATAATAATTTGCTGCAATGCCCCTAAGCCTTCGGCCACCGCCTCAAACACAGTGTGCGTGGTATCTAGCTCGGGTTCTTGCGGCACATACACAATGCGCGCGTTGCTGGCACGCCACAGCACGCCATCATCTAGCTTAATGCTGCCTGCAATGGCTTTAAGCAAGCTAGATTTACCTGCGCCATTGCGCCCAATTAAGCCAACACGCTCGCCCGCATCTAACTGAAACGATGCGTGATCGAGCAGGGCGTGATGGCCAAAAGCAAGAGAGGCGTTATCGAGCGTGATGAAGGGCATGAAATAGGCGCAAATAAAGTGAAGGCAGTATTATAAGGCAGACGCTGGCGAAACATGTTTAAAACTGTTTTTTAATTTACTTGGTTTTATAGTAATTATTTGGATGCTCTGTGAGCCTTATGGATATTGGCTTGCAGGGCATCTAATTTTTATCGTATTTTATTAAATTATTGCTTAAAGTAACTATGGCACTAAGTAATTAAAACCATCAACGTCTATGTTTGCGCGTTGGTGGCCGTTTCGGTTAAGTGCTAGCCAATCTATGTTAATAACGTTAGCTATCAATATTGCAAAATGCGAATGGTTTTGTAGGGTTTGGTTAGTTGAATCTTGTAAATTAGTCAGTATTTCACCAGGTGCTTGCGCGCTTAAATAATCACCTGCCGACGGGCTTTGTTTTACTTTTGCCCAAGTTTGTTGTAGCAGTTCGCCCTCTGTTTTAATCGCAATATTCACTTTTATGCGCAATTGCCAATTTAGCCGTTTGCTCCAAAATACCAGCATGGCATTTGGGTTGGCTTGCAATTGCGTCACTTTTGGGCTGCGGCTATCAGTATAAAAAGTCAGCTGTTTTTGGTTCACATCTACGGCACGCAAAATCACTGTTCTGGCCTCAGGCCAATTATCTTTACCACAAGTCACCAGCACAGGGCTGCGCCATTCGTGATGTTTATCCACACTGGCGCGCAGCAATTGTTGCCATATTTCATGTTGTATGGCTGGGTTATTTTCGGGCGTTTTGTTTTGCGACATATTATTTATTTAGGTCTTATGCGCTGGCTTTTACGGCTGCGCTCAATTAAATGGCTGGGTTTGGTTTTAATCCACGCGACAAAATTTACAATTTCTGCATGTGTTAATAGTTGTTCAACATTATTGTAATCATTGGCTAATTCTTTTTCGGTAAATAGCGCATGAATTTGGCGATGGCAAATGCGATGCAAAAATTGTGTTTCGCGACCGCCTTTAGATTTGGGTATTAAATGATGCGCGTCGCGCTGTGCGGTGGGAATCTCTCGTTCGCATAAGGGGCAGGTAAGCGGCGCATGATCAAACGCAATGACGGGTGCTTGCTCAAGTAGTTTTCGTTTAACTTTACCTGTCATTATGATTTTTTATAGTAAACATTAAGCTATATGAGTAATTTTTAGCACATTAAGTTTTATTCAGCATGGCGCGAATATTCGCCATGCGTTCTTTACCAAAATCTTTGCTTACTTCGGGGTCGTTAAACGGGTTGCCAAAATGTTTTACATCGGCGCTTGGCAGCTCGGCAATAAAGCGGCTAGGTTCGCATAGTTGCATCTCGCCAGCGCGTTTGCGCTTTTTGCACCAGCTTATGGTTAAGCTTTTTTGCGCACGGGTAATGCCCACATACATCAGGCGGCGTTCTTCTTCAATCTTAGTTTTGTCTGCGGATTCTAACTCAATGCTAGAGGAATGCGGCAATATGCCTTCCTCCACACCAATTAAATACACATGGCCAAATTCCAAACCCTTTGCAGCGTGCAGGGTAGATAATTTTACCGCGTCTGGCTCGCCATCTTCACGACCTTCTAGCATGCTCATTAGTGATACCATTTGCGTCAGTTCTAGTAGGTTTTTGCCGTCAGATTCGCTGCCAAACTCGCCAGAATCTGCACCTTTTTTAGTTAGCCAGCCAATAAATTCCAGTACATTACCCCATTTGCTTTCGGCTGCACGCGGTTCTTCGTTATCGTATAAAAACGCTTCATACTGAATGGCGTTAAGTAAATCATTCAGCACTTCGCCCGCCGGGTCGCGCACCGCGCGTGCTTGAATTTTTTGAATATATTGGCAAAAATTTAATAAATCATCTAGCTGTTTTTGCCCAAGCTGGTTTTGAAATGCTTGCTCAAACGCAGCCGCAAATAACGATATTTTATGTGCGCTGGCATGCTCACCTAATCTTTCCAAAGTGGTATTGCCGATGCCTTTTTTTGGTGTGGTGGCGGCGCGAATAAACGCTGGGTCGTCGTCTTCGTTAGCAATTAGTCGCAAATAACTGACGATATCTTTAATCTCGGCTTTGTCAAAAAACGATTGCCCACCAGAGATAGTGTAAGGGATTTTTTGGTTGCGCAATTGCTGCTCGAATACGCGTGCTTGGTGGTTGCCACGGTACAAAATTGCGTAATCTAAAAACTTAGTACGGTGCTCAAATTTGTGCGCTTGCAGCTTCATCAGCACGCTAATCGCTTCGGCTTCTTCACTTTGTTGCGCAGATACTTGAATCATGTCACCAGTACCCAGCTCGCTCCAAAGTTTCTTTTCAAATAGTTTGGGGTTGTTGGCAATAACCGTGTTTGCCGCACGTAAAATACGCACGGTAGAGCGGTAATTTTGCTCCAGCTTTATAATTTTGAGCTTGCTAAAATCTTCTGTTAATTGGCGCAAATTTTCCACATCGGCACCGCGCCAGCCATATATCGCTTGGTCATCATCACCCACCGCGGTAAATTGGCCGCGCACGCCTGTTAACATTTTTACCAATTTATATTGGCAGGCATTGGTGTCTTGATATTCGTCAATTAATAAATACTGTAACTTGCGCTGCCACTTATTCAGCGCTTCTTCGTGCTGTTCAAACAGCTCCACGGGTAGTTTAATCAAGTCATCAAAGTCAACCGCTTGATACGCACGTAGCGTTTGTTGATAAAGCTGATACACCTTGGCAGCGGCGTGGGTTAAGTCTTCGTCAGCGCTTGCTTTGGCTTGGTCTGGGCTAATAAAGGCGTTTTTCCAGTGCGATATTTGATATTGTGTATTTTTAAGTAATTGCTTATCAGTTGTGGCCAAAATATCCGCCACAATTTTAAAGCTATCACTAGAATCCAAAATAGAAAACTGTGGCTTGTAACCCAACAAAGCCGCTTCTTGTCGCAGCATTTGCAGCCCAAGCGAGTGGAAAGTGGTAATGGTTAAACCTTTAGTTGGCTTGCCTTGCATCTGTTTGCTGACGCGCTCTTGCATCTCGCGCGCGGCTTTGTTGGTAAAGGTGATGGCGGCAATTTCGCGCGCGCTGTAACCTGCTTCGTCAATTAAATAGCTAATTTTTTGCGTGATAACGCGTGTTTTGCCGCTGCCTGCGCCAGCCAACACCAACAGTGGGCCATCGAGGTATTTAACGGCTTCGCGTTGAGGGGAGTTTAGACTATCTAACATGCTGTTTTTAGGTGAGTTTTCTATTAAACAGCCATTAAATGATTGTAGTAAAAATACAGTGGCTATAGGGCTGGCAAACTGTTTATAGTATGATTGTATTAATCATCAATTATATAACGATTAACTAAACGCAATTAATCACTTAAAAAATATAAATGTACAACATAAAAATACAAGCCAAGCCAATTTTCCATGCTTAAATTTGATTTAAAAACCATCATTTTTATGTCGATGTTGCTCACCTTCATGCTCTCCATGCTGTTGGCGATTACCCGTAAGCATCATAAAGAGGTGAACGGCCCTGGCTATTGGGCGGTAGGTAATTTAGTCATCGGTTTGGGCATGGTTTTGGTGCTTATTCAGTTAGATGCAGAAAAACTGCTATTTTTGCCTGGCATGGCGCTTATCGGTGCGGGTTTAGGCTTGTATATTAACGGTATACAGGCATTTAATAGCACGTCTAAAAATACTGGGCCCGATCATCGCATACCCATTGTCATTTTTGTGTTGCTAACAGTGGTGGATACTTATTTTGTGCTGGTGAATCAAAACATTAGGCTGGCGGTGATATTGGCGGGGCTTATTTTTGCGGCTATTTATTTATACTGTGCACGACTTACCTTTACGCGCGAAGAGGGTATTTTAGGTAATTTTTATTGGATTGCCTCTAGCTTGTATTTAATGATGGCGCTGTTAATGCTAGGTCGCGCGTTTTACGCTTCTCAAGTCGGTATAGAAGTGTTTGATACATTCGCTACTTGGCCAGTTAATGCTTACACCTTTATGCTGGGCGCGGTTTCGCAGTTTTTTATCTCTAGTTTATTTGTGCTCATGCTCAGTTACAAGCTCAATCGCAGTTTAGAATCAATTGCCACTATCGATAGTCTCACTGGCGTGCTCAATAGGCGTGGGCTTGAAGATGCGTCAATTAAAATGCAAGATATTTGCAAACGCATTAATTTAAGCATGGCAGTACTGCTGATAGATATTGATTACTTTAAAAAAGTAAACGATACCTATGGCCATTTGGTGGGCGACGATGTGCTGCGGCATATTGCCAAAACCATCAGCGGTATTTTGCGCTCTAGCGACGTGATTGGACGCTATGGTGGCGAGGAGTTTTGTGCGTTTTTACCCAACACTACCGAAAGCGATGCGCTTGGCTTAGCGGAACGTATTCGCGCAGGTATAGAAGCTAGCCCGCTACAGCTGGGCTTAGCGGTAACGCTTAAAACTACCGTGAGCATTGGCGTGGCAGATTCTGTGCGTGCTGGCTACGATTTTAAAGGCTTGCTAGCCACTGCCGATAGTGCCATGTACGGCGCCAAAAACGGTGGCCGCAACCGTGTCATGAGCTATACGCAAATTACCCGCGATACTAAACAATAAAATTTAGACAATAACCGCTAGACAGCAAGTGTTTTTAACGCTGTCTTCACCAAAATATTCCGTGAAACTAATTATCTAGTCACTAGTGGCATAATCTTTGCTTATGTCTAAGTAAGAATAATAAAGTCTCTATTGTGGTATAGCGTCATATACGCAAACACCGCACTATTATTGGCTTGTAGCCATGTTTTAAGCTTAATAGCATGTAAGCAATCGAACATTTATATTGCTCGATTAGTTTAGAGTTGCCATTTTATTGACACTTTAGTTAAGAAGATAACAAACATGAACGATAGAAATAATAAAACATCCATCTGCAGCATTGTTTTTTTAGATATTATTGATTATTCTAAAAAAACTGATTCTGAACAAATTGAGATTAAAAACCAATTTAATGCGCTGATTAATCAATCGCTAAAAGACGTGGCAGAAAATGACCGCATTATTTTAGATACTGGCGACGGCGTAGCCATTGCCAGCAATGGCTCGCCCGAGGATATTTTGTTTATTGCATTGAATATTCGCGACGAAATTATAAAAAACAATATTCTTAGTGCCACGCCTTTATACGTGCGTTTTGGCGTTAATTTAGGCCCTGTGCGGGTGGTAAAAGACATTAATGGCCGCCCCAATATTATTGGTGATGGCATTAATGTGGCACAGCGCATTATGAGCTTTGCCAAGCCTAATCAAATTTTGGTGTCGCGTTCTTATTACGAAGTAACCTCGCGCCTCACCCAAGAAATTTCACAAATGTTTGATTACTCTGGCATGAAGCAAGATAAACACGTGCGCGAGCATGAAGTATATTCGGTGCGCTTATTGAAAGAGCAAAATGATAGCGTAGTAGAAACGCTAGAAGTGCCAACAGACATGATGCCAGCACAGTCAATAGCTGCCAGCAAAAAATTTAATTGGAAGTATGCCGCGCTAGCCGCGCCTGCCGTCATTGCATTTTTTCTAATTATTAAAAGCGCAGCAGCGCCGTCAGTTCCCAATATCGTCATAGATGATTCTGTTGCCAGCACGCAAATTGCCATGGCAACAACAGAGGAATTAGTAGCGCAACAACCTAAACCAGCAGCGTTGCCAGATAGCATGAGTAAAACGGTGCTGCTACCAAACGAAAGCATCGCAACATTACCAGCGGCGGCAAATGATATTACTATCAACGCAGCTAAAACCGATGTCGCTATGATAGAAAAAACGCCAGAAGAGCTGATTGAGATAGAACGTGCCAAGAAAAAAGCCAAACAAAAAGCCAAGAAAAAAGCCCAGGATGAAGCGCAACAAAATTCTGCCCAACAAACTCCGAGCCAAGTAAAACCACAGCACGGCACTGTGCACAACCAAGAAGTGGTGGCGGCAAAAGTTGAGGTTAAAAAAGAGCAAACACAACAGAAATCTGGTTTTGAAACATTTAAAGATAGCGTTAAACAAGGTAGCGAGGGCAAATGCACACAGGCACAAATTGCCATGCACCAGTGCAATTAGCCATTTTTTAGACTAATAAAAAAAGCAGCCTAAAAGCTGCTTTTTTTTGATATTAATTTTAATTAAAAAGACACTATCTTATTTGGCATCGCCAGCAGGCGCATGGATATTGGCTTGCAGAGCATCGTTCTCTTCTCGCATGGTTTCTGTAAGTTGTATTTCAAGCACTTTATTTTCTGTCTCAGAACCCATCATATTTTTACGTGAAACGGGCGTTTCTAAACTCACGCGGCCAATCGCACCGCTACGATAATCAGTCAAAAAAGCCACCGCAGTTTTTTCCATATCCCATAATCCGTCATGTCGTTTATAGCTGCGGCGTTTGGCGATGGCTTCAAGCAAATCTACGCCATCCATTTCTAAAACATTCAATTTCATGGCATCTAGTTTGTAGCGCGCGTTGATTAAATTTGAGTATGTTAGTAGCAAGTTATTGGCTAAAAACGTTGCTACATCTTCATCAATCACCGCATTGCGGCCAATGGCATGGCTGGCAGCTAGCATATAACCATCTGATTCATAGGCTATTTTTGGCCACATCATGCCTGGCGTGTCGGTTATGCTAAAGGTCGCGTCAATTTCAAAGCGTTGCTGGCTTTTGGTCACCGCAGGCTCGTCGCCCACTTTGGCCACGCGGCGGTTTAGCAGAGCGTTCATCAGCGTGCTTTTACCCACATTAGGAATGCCCATAATTAATGCGCGCAACGGCTTTAAATGCGTGCCACGGTGTGGCGTAAGCTTACGGCAATGCGCAATAATTTTTTTGGCTTCACCGGCTTTTTTGCAGCTTAAAGCCACGGCTTTGGTGTTGGGCAAATTGTTAAAGTAATTCAGCCAAGCTTCAGTCGCTTTTGGGTCAGCCAAATCGGCTTTGTTTAGCACTTTTAAGTTGGGTCGTTGCCGAAACAAACGCATTTCGTTAATGACTGGGTTGTGGCTTGCTTCAGGCACGCGCGCGTCCAACACCTCAATCACCATGTCGGTAAACTCCATGGTTTCTTCAGCTTTTTTTCTTGCCTGAGTCATGTGACCCGGGTACCACTGTATCGCCATTTAATTTTGCCTTAAGATTTAAAATCAGCTCATCAATGCTGACTTTGTTGCCTGCGCCACGCCGCACTATGTGTGCTGTCTTCGGCTGGTCGCCTTGTCATCACTCGATGATTAGAGCGAAATTGATAAAAGTAAAATTACTAAAACTTACTTTTTAGGCATTAACAAAGTTTGAATAGTGCCATTTTAACATTTAGATGAATAATCTTATTTTTTATATTTGCCCGCTTAATTTGCATCGCGCTGTTGGCGCTGCTGTTTTCTTTGCATGCGTTTTTCGCGCATTTCTTGCTTAAATTGTTGGCGTTGTTCTGGGCTCATGTTTTTCATGCGCTCTTTAAATTGTGCTTTCTTCTCAGGATCCATCTCTTTCCAGCGTTGGCGCAGTGCTTTGCGCTCATCTGGCGGCAATTGTTTAAATTTGCGCATGCGTTCTTTTACTTCAGCTTTTTCTTCAGGGCTTAAGTTTTTAAAGCGGTTTAGTCGCGTTTGCATACGTTCGCGCTGCTCCGGGCTCATATTGGCCCATTTATCGGCGCCTTTGCTAAGTTTTTGCTGACGTTCTGCAGGCAAACTACTCCATTTATCTTTTATAGGCGCTAGCGTTTCTTGTTGCTGGGGCGTTAGGCTTTCCCAGGCTATTGTGCTGGCAGGCGGCTGTGCGCTTGGCTCGGGCACAGCGTCTTCAGCATGGCTAGCTACAGAAAAAATATTTAGGCAAAGCAGCAATAATAATGCCGCTAGCTTATATTTAGCGTTAGTTAAAGTGCTTATGTGTAGTTGCATTTTATGGTTCATTGTTTGGCTCCTTTGTTGGAGTTTTCTGTGCTAGTTGGTTGAATTATTTGTGGTTTTTTTGCAGGTGATTCGTTGTTAATATCTGACATGGCGGCATCTAAATCAGCCTCGTCGTCGCCCAACTCGCCTAGTAACTCGATTAAATCTAAGGGCAAAGCGGCAGGCCTAGTGTCTTGTGCATGCGCCGGCAGCACGCACATGAAACCAATAAAAACAATTGATAGTAAGTTAAGCTGCATTGGCTTAACTTTCGGCCAATGCTTCATCTGCCCACAGATAAAAATCGGGGTCTATTGTTTCATCATCCGCTTCCGTTAATAGCTCTATAGCAGCCACTTGATTAAGCGCTTCATTTGTTTGCGCGTTAGCAGCCACATTGTTTGGTGCAGATTGTGGTGTTGGGTTAACCCATACCAATACCGCCAATAAGCTACACAGCGCTAAAGAACCCGCGGGCAGCCAATAGTTTTTATTAAGCCAACTTTTTACAGCCGCTTGGTTAAGCGCTTTGCGCCTTGCCGTGGCTAATTGCGCGCGCGTATCCGCGTCTAAATTTGCCAAATCAGCATTTAAGCTGGCCTTTACTTTTATTTCAAAATCACTTGGTTCAAAGTCACTCATTTTGGTGCCCCTCTAATTGGCTGCGTAATTTTTCTAATGCGCGCGAATAATGCGTTTTTACAGCACTGGGCGAGCATTGCATGGCAGCGGCTGTTTCTGCAATATCCATACCTTCCCACACGCGCATTAAAAATACTTGTTGCTGGCGCAGTGGCAATTTCTTCAACGCTACATTTAAATCTGCACCAAATTGTGCATCTTGCAAGGCTATATCTGGCGCGGCTTGCGGGGCATCGGCAAATTGCTCTAATGGGTTTTCGGCATCGTCATCTTCATCACTTCCATCATTCCAGTGTAACCAACTTCTAAAGCGGTTGC
Source organism: Methylophilaceae bacterium (assembly GCA_031429035.1). Lineage (GTDB taxonomy): Bacteria > Pseudomonadota > Gammaproteobacteria > Burkholderiales > Methylophilaceae > Methylotenera_A. Next base: position 9,227 of record JANOYU010000044.1, on the reverse strand, counting down.
GCACACTTTGCCGCCTGTGCCAATCTAAAATACGCGTTTGCAAAATGCTATAAAAAAGTGGCTTCCATTCATTACTTTCACGTTCGCTATAGTTTTGCACCAGCTTCATCATGCTGTCTTGCACAATATCCAGCGCATCTTCTCTATTTTGCGTAGCAAATTGCGCAATCGAAAAAGCACGACCTTCAATATCTGCTAAAAAAACCTGCATGTTGTTGATTTTTGGCCGTGCCTTTCAATAGTTAGCACAATTTAAGATTAGTTTGCAGCGCGCTTATCTAAACGTTTGTTTATGCGCTCGCCTTTATTATCTAGGCGATTATTGGCGCGATCGCCACGTTTGTCTAAGCGATTATCAATGCGGTCGCCTTTTTTATCAAGTTTGTTGTCTATACGGTCACCTTTTTTATCTAGGCGGTTATCAATTCTATCGCCTTTCTGCTCTAAATTAGCAGCGCGTTCTTCATTGCCATTAGCGCGCGCTTGATCGGCCTTGGCATCATAACGTTCTTCAATACGGTCGCCTTTGTTATCCAAACGCTGGTCTATGCGAAACGCTGGTCTATGCGGTCGCCTTTGGCATCTAAACGGTTATCAACACGGTCACCTTTGTTATCTAAGCGATTATCAATGCGGTCACCCTTGTTATCTAAGCGTTGCTCAATACGGTCACCTTTCGCATCTAAATCTATTTTTTTTGCGTCTTCTGCCATCGCGCCAGCAGAAACAAACAAAGCCAATACAGTCGTGCTAATCATTAAAGTGTTTTTCATGTTGTGTTCCTTTACATGGTTTCAAATAGTTAGTTCTAAGTTAGGACAATTTTGTGCCCTTGCTATCAAAACGCAGTTATAAAAGCTTTGTCTACAAACTAAAAATAAAAATATGCTTTAAAATACTGGCATGACAACTAAATCTGCCACATCCGAAGTCAAGCCAAATCAATCTATACCGCTATTAAAAGCGCTGCACATATTAACTAACGACGGCAAATTAAACCAAGATTCGCGCCGCAAACTGAAGCAAGTCAATCATTTGGTGAATTTTATTGCACCATTAATTGCAGATATTAAAAATCCAAGCATTATAGATATTGGTGCAGGAAAATCGTATTTGGGTTTTATGCTGTACGACGCGTTAATAAAACAATTGGCAGCGGGGCAGGTTATTGGTATTGAAAATAGGCTTGATTTAGTGGAAAAATCTAAAGCCTTAGCGCATGATTGCGGTTTTAATCGTATGCAATTTCTGCCATTGAATGCTGCAGATTCAATGGCTTGTGCAGAAATTCCAAAAACTGTCGATATGGTTACTGCGCTGCATGCTTGCAACACCGCAACCGATGACGCGATTCAATTTGGCTTGGCTAAAAAGGCTAAGTTTATGGTTTTGGTGCCGTGCTGCCAAGCCGAAATTGCGGAAGTTTTACGCCTAAAAAAGAATGAAAGCTTCGGCAAAACAGCATTGAGCGAGCTTTGGCGTCACCCCATTCATACGCGCGAATTTGGCAGCCAAATTACCAATGTATTACGTTGTTTGCAGCTGGAAGCAGCAGGCTACAGCGTTACTGTCACAGAACTTGTAGGCTGGGAACACAGCATGAAAAACGAGCTAATTATCGCCAAATACACTGGCCAGCCACGCAAAAATGCGAGCGAACGCATGCAGGCGATTTTGACTGAGTTTAATTTAGAAGCGCTTAGTAGTCGATTTTTAAACTAAACTTAATATGCCCTGTAAGCCAATATCTATGCGCCATCTGCAATATGTTAATAATAGGCAAATATGCCAAAGATTTTTGATGTTTTTTTTGATATTTTTTCTGGTATTGCTGTCACCGCGGCTATCTGCACAAGATATTTTACTAGCGCAAATTTACAAAAGTGGCATTGATGTAAAACAATATTTAATCAGTGAAAAGCTAGATGGCGTGCGCGCTATTTGGGATGGCATGCAGCTCACCAGCCGCCAAGGCAATGTGATTAATGCACCTAATTGGTTTATTAAAGATTTACCAAAAATTGCGTTAGATGGCGAGCTGTGGCTGGCGCGAGGCCAGTTTGATGCGCTGTCTGGTACAGCAAGAAAAGTCGTGCCGATTGACGCAGAATGGCAAAATATCACTTACAACATATTTGAGTTGCCCAATGCACCTGGCACGTTTGAAGTGCGCGCCAAACGCATTGTTGAAATTGTACAAAAGGCCAATTTGCCGCACTTGAAAGCGGTGGCGCAGTTTAGGTTGGCAGACGAAAAATCGTTAAAAGTTAAGTTAAATCAAGTGGTTAAAAATGGTGGCGAAGGGCTGATGCTACATCGAGCCGATGCGCAATATATTACTGGTAGAAGTGACGTTTTATTAAAGCTTAAGCCACTTTACGATGCTGAGGCGACTGTGATTGCGCATACAGCAGGCAAAGGAAAGTATGTTGGCAAGCTGGGCGCGCTGGTTGTGCAAACGCCTGAAGGCGTTAAGTTTAAATTGGGCACCGGTTTTAGCGATGCCGAGCGTGCAAACCCACCAGCAATTGGCAGCTTGGTAACCTACACCTACAAAGATAAAACCAAAAACGGTAAGCCAAAATTTGCACGATTTTTACGCGAAAGAAAAGAAAAGTAATTAAACTAAAATGCCATTATAACACGCCATCTTATTTCGACTCTCTGCAAGCCCCATGGATACTGGCCTGCAGGGCAGTGTTTTTCTCTCGGGTGACTATTTAGTTGCTTTTAGTTATTTTATTTACTTGTTTTATCCAACACAAATTTGCCCACCGCCGCGCACACGCCACTTAAACTGGTGCCCCAAGTGATGTCAATCATAGATAACGTTAGCGGCCAATCTTTTAGTAGCGCCAGGTTGGTTAAATCGTAACTGGCGTAAATAAAAAAACCAAATAGTGCGCCAGCTATAAACGCGCTTTTTACGCCTTTTGTGCCAATACTTGGCCGCACGGCAAACCAAAATAGCCCAAACACAAATACCAAATAAAAAATCGCCGCAAAGCCAAGTTTTGGTGCATCGGCCATTAAATGACCAATACCCGCTTTGTACAAGGGTTGCGCAATTTGGCTTAACCAAATTAAATCGAGTATAAACATAGTAATAATAGTGGCAATGTAGGCGGGCAAAAATTTAAGCATGGTTAAATTACCTTAAAATAAAATGATTAATAAGTTATTGATTAGCATATAGTTTCTGTAAGCCATTAATAACCAACGGCATAAAATCCTCGTGCAAATCTTGTATAAAATTGGTGGCATTTCTATCGTAATCTGGGCCAAGTTTAGCCTCAATTGCCTCTAAAAATGCAAATCGGTCATCTTGCGCAGTTGGGTAATGTTCGCCAAATATTTGCAACATTAAATCATGTAAAACAGTGTAAGTTTGCATACAGTTTAGCTGCTTAAGTCCAGCCAGCGCCAAGGGCGCTAAATCGCCAGACGAGTTGTGAAAAAACTGATTCAGCCCGCCATTCATGGTTTCTGCCTCTAACCAATATAAGGCAATGGCTTGTTGTTCTTCAAGTTCTAGCTTATCAAAACCCTTGTCCCAGCGGGTTTCTAGCAATTGCCATGTTGTTGATTTTTTCATGGTAATTTTTAAAAATTATCGCTTAAATATTTAACAAAAAACGCAGTTGGGTCGGCCAAAAAATCTTCCCATTTGCCCAGCGTTTTAAATTCATCGTGTTCGTAATCCATATAAGCTAGGCAATTTTTAGCGGGGTACCATACTAAAAAATTATCGTAATTATCAATTTCAAACACAAATTCTACAAATTGTTTTTTGCCAAAGCTGGCAGCTTTAAGCAATAAAACGGGGTGCAAAATAATATAACGCGGCGCATATTCTGTGGTGGGCTTAATTTTTATTTTGCGTTGCTGGCTTTGGCAAATAGCCAGCATGCTAGGTGGTACATTGTATTGCGCAAGGCTAGCCAAATGCAGCGTTTCATCGTGCCACTCGGCAGGCTCTAGCGCTTTTAAATACGCCATTAGTGGCGCATCATTGCGAAACATTGCCTCGGTAAATGGGCGGTTACCATCATTGTCTTTTATCGTTACATCTGCGCCATGTTCTACCAAATACTTAACAGTTTTAAAATCATTATTGTTGCGCGCGGCTATATGAACCGCGCTTTCGTTGGCCGAGTGCACTTGGTCGCGTTCGTTAAAATTTACGTCAAAACCCAGCTCAATTAATAGTTGCACGGCTTTAAATTGCCTGCCAAATACCGCTTGGCGAATGCTGCGGCCATCTTTTTTTGGGTTAAAGCCAAGTTGTACAAAATAGGGCATTAAATCGTATTTTTTCCAGTACAGCGCCATGGTAATCACATTGCGGGTTAAGCGGTCGTGCGCGTTAATATCTGCGCCATTATCTAGCAGCTGCTGAATCATTGGTTTACCGCAAAGCACTGCAAAAACAATAGCTGGCTGTTTTTTATCGTTTAGTTTAGCTTTTTTGCTAATTAACCATTTTGCGACTGTTAGTTTTTTGTTATCTAGCGCATAAATGATGGGTAAATCTTGCTGATATTGAGATGTTTTAATCAGTGCGTTAATGTTCCACCCATCTTTTAACGCAGTTTCTAGCGCTGCAATATTTTCACCCATGATGAGCTGCGTAATGTGCGAAATATCTACATTTTTATCAAGCGGTTGCATTTTTGATTTTACTTTTTACTTTTGTTGAGTTTATGCCAATTTAAGCGTTTTAAGTGAAACGCGCAACAGCTGCATGTTAAAATGCTTGTAATGACTCAAAACGCCACAGAAAGCTTATATAACGCGCTTGCCACTTGTATGCTTGCAGATAGGTTTGGCTTAAAAAATCGTATTAATCAGGCTAGCGACTTAGCCAAACAAAATAAACCAATAGAACGTAACTTGGCTGAAATTGTGCAAAAAATTAAGCTCTCGCAGGCTAAATTTGCGGCACGTTTGGCTAGCTTGCCAAGGCCAGAATACTCGCTTGATTTGCCAGTGTCAGCCCGCAGGGATGAGATTGCAGAAGCGATTAAAAACAACCAAGTAGTGATTGTGTGTGGCGAAACGGGCAGTGGTAAAACTACGCAATTGCCTAAAATTTGCCTTGAATTAGGTCGCGGTGTGGCGGGCTTAATTGGCCATACCCAGCCGCGGCGTATTGCAGCGCGCTCGGTGGCTTCAAGAATAGCCCAAGAGCTGAATTCGCCATTGGGCGAAGTCGTCGGCTACAAAGTACGTTTTAATGACAAAATTACTGATGGCAGCTACGTTAAGCTGATGACGGACGGCATTTTGCTGGCAGAAACGCAGGGCGATAAATTTCTCAACGCATACGACACCATTATTATTGATGAGGCGCATGAGCGTAGCTTGAATATCGATTTTCTGCTGGGTTACCTTAAACAATTACTGCCAAAACGCCCCGATTTAAAAGTCATTGTGACGTCGGCAACCATAGATGCAGAGCGCTTTTCAAACCATTTCAATGATGCACCTGTTATTGAAGTTTCTGGCAGAACTTACCCTGTTGAGATTCGCTACAGGCCGCTGGGCAGCGCGGGTTTTAGGGCAAAGCAATCTTCGGAGCCTGAAAATGCGCAGTTTGACCTTGAAGATGAAACAATCTTTGGTATAGCGCGTAAAACAAAAACTGAAGCAAGATGGTTGGAAGAGGATGACGAAGAAGAAGCCATAGAAGAAGCGATTATGGACGCGGCGGACGATTTGTTGCGGCAAGGTGATGGTGATATTTTGGTGTTTTTGCCTGGCGAGCGCGAGATACGGGACGTAGCCGAGCATTTACGTAAGCATATGTTAGGAAACCCGCAAGGTCGTTCGACCAAGTTAAAACACATCGAAGTACTGCCATTGTTTGCGCGCTTAAGTATTGAAGATCAGCAAAAAATATTCAAGCCGCACAGCGCGCGCCGCATTGTTTTAGCCACCAACGTGGCCGAAACCTCGCTCACCGTGCCAGGCATTAAATATGTGATTGATGCTGGTTTAGCCCGCATGAATAGGTATAGTGTGCGCGCAAAAGTAGAGCAATTGCAGATTGAGAAGATTTCGCAAGCGGCCGCCAAACAGCGCGCAGGCCGTTGTGGGCGCGTTTCAAACGGTATTTGCGTGCGACTGTATTCAGAGCAAGACTTTGACGGCCGACCAGAATTTACTGAGCCAGAAATTTTACGTAGCTCACTGGCTGCAGTGATTTTACGCATGGCGGCATTAAAGTTGGGTGATGTAACCGAATTCCCGTTTATTGAAGCGCCAAGCTCACGCTTAATTGCCGATGGTTATTTATTGTTGCAAGAGTTGGGCGCGGTAGATGCCAACAGGCAAATTACCGAGATTGGTTTGCAGCTTGCCAAGTTGCCGCTAGACCCACGCGTTGGGCGCATGATTTTGGCGGCGAAACGTGAAAATTGCCTAAGCGAAATTTTGATTATTGCCAGCGTACTCAGCATGCAAGACCCACGCGAGCGGCCAATGGATAAGCGCGAAGCGGCGGATAATGCGCATAGCAAGTTTATTGGTGAAGGCTCAGATTTTATGAGCTATTTAAAAATTTGGGATTGGTATGAAGGCGCACTTAAAACTAAAAAAAGTAATAAAGATTTGCTCAACCAATGTCATGCAAACTTCCTTTCATTTTTACGCTTAAAAGAGTGGCGCGAGTTGCATGGGCAAATTAAGCAAATTACTGACGAGATGGAGTTTAAGTTAAATACCGATGCAGCAAACTTTGAGCAGATTCATAAAAGTTTATTAGCAGGCTTGCTAGGTAATATTGGCTTTAAAGATGGTGATAACGACAGTTACGCAGGTGCGCGCGGCATTCGCTTTTTTGTGGCACCAGGCAGCGGCTTAAAGAAAACACGGCCAAAATGGGTGATTGCGGCAGAGCTGGTGGATACCAGTAAATTATATGCGCGTTGCGTGGCGAAAATAGAACCAGACTGGATAGAGCCACTTGCACGAGGCTTGACTGAAAGCGCATATTCTGACCCGCGTTGGGATAGAAAAATGGGCATGGTCAACGCGTGGGAGCGCGTGAGTTTGTACGGCTTAACAATTATCCCGAAACGCCACGTGCATTATGGGCCGATTAACCCAGTAGAATCGCGTGAGATATTTATTCGCGAAGCGCTAGGTAATGGGGATTTCGATACCAAAGCAGCATTTTTTGTGGCTAATGAGCGACTAATCGCCGAAGTTGAAGAATTAGAACATAAAGCACGGCGGCAAGATGTTTTAGTCGATGAGCACAAATTATTTGCCTTTTACGATGCGAAAATTCCTGCAGATATTACCAACGCGGTGAGTTTTGTAAAATGGCGCGAAGGCGCAGAAAAGCTAAACCCGAAACTTTTATATTTAACGCGTGATGATTTGATGCGTCACGGTGCAGATGCGATTACGGCGGTGCAGTTTCCTGAAAAAATATGGCTAGATGGTATTGAAATTCCGCTTAAATATCGCTTTGAACCTGGCCATGTGTTAGATGGCGTCACTGCCACTATTCCATTGGTGTTGTTAAACCAACTCGACCCAACGCCAACGCAGTGGCTGGTGCCAGGCATGTTGCGCGAGAAGTTGACCTATTTAATTAAGGCGCTGCCAAAGACTTTTAGGCGTGTGTGTGTGCCTGTGCCAGAGTTTGTCACGGGGTTTTTGCAGCATGCAGATAACCAGCTTAATTTGCCTTTATTAGAAACTTTAGCAGCTTATATTCAACATAAAACGACGCTAAAAATTAGTCAAGATGATTGGGTATTGGGAGAGATTGAAGCGCATCACTTAATGAACTTTAGCATTGTGGATGACGCAGGACGCGAGCTAGCGATGGGGCGCGATTGGAAAGCAATGCAAAAACAGCTAGGCCAAGCGGCGCAGTTGACGTTTCGTAACACGTCGCCCCAGAATATTAAACAGCTTGAAAAAACCAATCTAAAACAATGGGATTTTGGCGATTTGCCACAAACTTTAAGCTTTGAACGCGATGGCTTGCAAGTCACAGGCTACCCAGCGCTGGAAGATAATTTGGATAGCGTTGCAGTGAAGTTGTTTGACACCGCTCAAGAGGCTGACGTGAATCACCGTCAAGGTGTGGCGCGATTGATGCGCTTTGAGCTAAAAGAACAAATGAAGCAGCTAGAAAAAGGGCTGCCTAATTTTAACCAATATGCGTTGGCTTTTCGCAATATTATCGCCTCCGATGATTTGCGCGAAGACATGTTAAGCGCGATTGCCGACCGCGCGTTTATTGGCGAGGATGATTTACCACGAAATAACGATGACTTTATGAAGTTGAAACAACGTGCACGCACAAGGCTACCAGCCGTTTCTGAGGCAATGGCAAGGCAGGCACAAACCATTGCAATGGAGTATCAAGCCCTAAGCAATGCGCAAGCCAAAATGCCTGCAACTGTAAATAGGCTGAAAAAAGATGTTGAGCAACAAGTGCAATTGTTGGTGTATAAAAATTGTTTTAGCCAAACGCCGTGGGAGCATTTAAGCAATGTGCCACGCTATTTAAAAGCACTTAATTTGCGCATACAAAAACAGCCCGCCGCGCCAGACCGCGATGGCAAAAATGCCGCCAGCGTGGGCATTATTTGGCAAAAATGGCAAGATAAAACTAATCAGATGCATACCGCTGGCAGCCTTATTCCATGCGCCTTGCAGGACTATCGTTGGCTTATCGAGGAGCTGCGCGTTTCTTTATTTGCGCAGGAACTCAAAACGCCATTTCCAGTCTCGATTAAACGACTAGAAAAAACTTGGCAAGATATTAACCATTAATGGCAACAAAATTACCGACTAATAATGCGTTTGATGCATTTTTGCAATCGCCAAAAAGTGATAAACACTTTCGGCTAAATATTAGTCGCAACACACTGATTGCATTTTTAGCTTCTTTACTTATTCATGCGATTATTTTATTTTTTGTAGTGCCAAAACTGAAACAAGCGCCCGAAGTAGAGCCTCCACCTTTTGAAGTGGTACTTGCTCAACCAGAAGCAACGCCGCAGCCTTTGCCGCTGCCTCCAAAGCCAATAGCAGAGCCATTGCCAGAGCAGCCAAAAAATGTAGAACCAATAAAAGAACCAAAAGTAATGACCAAGCCAAAGGATAAAAAGCCTAAACCAACAGACTTTAGCGTGCCTGATGTGCTTGATTCACCAAGGCCAACACCTAGACCTTTACCCGAGAATGCACCCACAAAACCT
>JANOYU010000043.1:0-10404 GCA_031429035.1 Methylophilaceae bacterium | reverse complement strand
CGCCAGCCGCCACTAAATTCGCTAACAGGGCGCGCTAAATCCGTTTGTGCAAACCCCAAGCCATCTAACAACGCCGCTGCGCGCGCTTTTGCGCTGTAACCTTCAATATCGGATAGTTTATGATGCAACTCTGCAATTTTTTCGCCTGCATGCGCGGCTTCTGCTGCTATTAAAGCCGCTTCAACTTCACGCAGCTCGGCATCGCCATCTAATGTAAACTCTATTGCAGGCAAATCTAGCGCAGTCATTTCTTGCGCAACATGTGCAATTACCCAATTGGGCGGCATCTCTAAGTCGCCCACTTCATGCTGTAATTCATTACGCAGCAAAGCAAACAGGCTAGATTTACCCGCGCCATTTGCACCAATCAAGCCAACCTTATGGCCAATGTGCAACTGAAAAGACGCTTGCTCTAGCAGCACTTTTACACCACGCGTCAGCGTTAAATTTTTAAATTGAATCAATACTATTCCAAGCTTTAAGCGTGAATGTCAGCCAAATTGGCCAAAAGGCGTTATTTTAAAGCAAAGCAAGCCATAACTTATTAAATGTTTACGATTTATTAACAAGTTATTGCCCCAAACTAAAGTAAAATTAACCTTTATTAATAAACGACTTAAGTCGCATTACCGCTAATTTACATGGTAGCTATTAAAAAACTCTCACGCTGGGTGCTACATGCACTGCTTGTACTGCTATTTTTGTTGGCCTTAATTGCGCTTGCCGTTCGTTTTATTGTTTTCCCCAATATCGATAGCTACAAAGACGATATTGCCGCTTATGCTACAAAAACCGCAGGTCAAAAAATTACCATTGGCGATATTAATACAAGCTGGGATGGTATTTCTCCGCATATTGCGCTTAAAAATATTGATGTATATGATGCAGAAAACCGTGCTGCGCTACATTTAGATGATGTTGCAGCCAATGTTTCTTGGCTTAGCTTGCCTTTGATGCAGCCGCGGCTGTCTGAATTGGTGGTAAATCAACCTGCACTCACCATACGGCGCAAAGCCGATGGCAGTATTTATTTAGCAGGCATTAATCTGGCGGGCAAAAGTAAACCAGAGCTACCAAATTGGTTGTTAAGCCAAGCCAATATCCACGTTAAAAACGCACAAATTATGTGGCTAGACGAGCTGCGCCAAGCGCCGCCATTGGTGTTACAGCAACTTAATTTAAGCTTAAGTAACCCAGCTATTCATAGTGCATTTGCTAAGCACCAATTCAAAATTTCGGCGCTGCCGTCGGTAGGCACCACGCAAAAAATCACCACCAGCGGCTATTTTATTGGCCATGACGTCAGTAAAATAAATACATGGCACGGCAGTGTCACTGGGCAATTAAAACAAGCCGATTTAAGTGTGTGGCAACCTTGGTTAGATTTGCCTGTAGTCATTAAAGCGGGTGCTGGCGATGCTAACATTACGTTGGATTTTGCTGAAAGTAAAATTGAAAAAGCCAATTTAAAAGCCGCTTTAAGCAACTTATCGCTACTTTTAAATGCACAAACCACGCCATTTATTGCCAAACAATTTAGCGGTGACATTGGCTGGAGCCACTATAAAAATACGCAAACCATTAGCGCAAAAAATATTAAACTAAGCACCAACACAGGCTTAAGGCTAAATAATGGTTACGGTTATGCCGCCAGTAGCACTAAAAATGGCAAACCTTGGCTAAAAGCAGATGTTAAGCTAGATCAATTTGATTTAGCTACCATTAAGCAACTTGCGCCCTACTTTAAACTGCCAGAACACATCACGGCAAAGCTGAATGGGTTTTCTCCCGTGGGCACATTGCAGCAGGTGGCAATAGGCTTTGAAGGCGAACCCAGCAAGCCAAATAATTACAACTTAAGTGCCAACTTTAAAGGCTTGGGTTTAACCGCTTATGAAAAAATACCGGGTTTTAGCAATATTAGCGGCAACATTAAGGCTGATGATTCTGGTGGTGAACTAACGTTAAACACCCAAAAAGCCATACTAGATTTAAAAGATATTTTGCGTTGGCCAATACCTGCAGATAAGCTTACCGGGCAAGTTAATTGGCAAATAGATGGCGATAAAGCAAAAATAGTGGCCAAAGATATGTTTATTAGCAGCCCACATATTACAGGCTCCATTAACGCCAGCTACCAAGCCAATCATGTAAAAGGTGGCTACTTAGATTTAACGGCTAAGTTTGGCAAAGGCAACGCCAAGTATGCGCTATTTTACTACCCTATTATGCTGGGTAAGCCAACGCTACACTGGCTAGATACTTCAATATTGGCGGGCAAGGCCGAGGATGTTAATGTAATCGTTAAAGGCAATTTGGCCGATTTTCCCTATGTCAATAGTAAAAATCAGCTGGATAAAAAGCTAGGCTTATTTAGAGTCACCGCCAACATTAGTGATGCGCTTATTGAATATGGTACTGGCTGGCCAGTGATTGAAGGCTTAAGCACTGACATGCTGTTTGAAGGCAAACGCATGGCGTTAAACGCCAACAAAGGCCGTATTTTAGGCAATAAAATCATTTCAAGCAAAACAGACATTGCCCAATTAGATGCGGATTTTCCTATGCTGCATATTGTTAGTGAGGTGGAAGGTCCAGTGGTTGAGGGCATTAAATTTGTCAACGAAAGTCCAGTTAAGTTAGTGACGCAGGGCTTTACCGATGACCTAAAAACTGCGGGCAACGGTAAGCTAAATTTAGAGCTAAAAATACCCATGCAAGATTTAGATGCAGCAAAATATAAGGGTGTATACAAAATTAGTAACGGCACTATTTTTGCCAATGCCGATGTTGGTTTGCCAGAGCTAGCTAAGTTAAATGGTGTGCTTAACTTTACCGAAAATAGCCTAAGTACAGAAAATATTAGTACCGAAATTTTAGGTGGCCCTGCACAATTTAACTTAAAAACGGGTGCCGATAAAATACTGCGCATAGCTGCCAGTGGCAAAATAAATGACGCAAATATTAAAAAACTGGTCAGCAATCCGCTCTTAGACCGCATGCAAGGCAGTGCCGATTGGACAGGCGAAATTACCATTAAAAAACCCTTGGTTGATGTCAATTTAAAATCAAACTTGGTAGGCATGGCGATAGACCTGCCGCCGCCATTTAATAAGCCAGCCAGCCAAGCGATGGCATTGAATATTGATAAAAAACAAAGCAGTGTGAGTAATGACGGCATTGATATTAGTTATGGCGACCTATTTGCAGCCAAAATTTTACGCACAGAGCAAGCAGGCAAGCTAGTTTTAGAACGTGGTGATATAGGCGTGAATATGCCTGCAACGGTGCCAAGCCAAGCGGGCTTATCGCTACATGGCAAGCTAGATTACGTGAATGCAGATGATTGGCTGGCCTTATTTAACAAGCCTAGCAACACTGCCAGCGCGGCACCACTTAAAATTAACAAAGCCAATGTGGTCATACAAAAGTTAGATGTATTTGGCCGCAGTTTAAATGGGCTAAAACTGGCAGCACAACCCAACGCCACAGGTTTACAAATGACGATTGATAGCCAAGAAATTACGGGCGATGCCGAATGGCAACAAGCCAGCAAAGAAAACACCAATGGCAAAATTATTGCGCGTTTAAAAAACTTGATTATTACCAGTAACGATGAAATTAAAAGCAAAGCAGACAAAGAATTACCTAAAAAAGACATCAGAAAACTCAATAAAGAATACCCTGCCCTAGATGTTACAGCAGAAAACTTACAGCTTGGTAATAAAAAACTGGGTAATTTTGCGCTAAATGCATTTGAAAATAACAATGATTGGGTGATACAAAAATTAAAAATTAGCAACCCAGATAGCACGCTAACAGCAGATGGCACTTGGCACAATTGGACGCGCAACCCCAACACCACGCTAAACTTTGTACTAAAAGCAGAGAATATTGGTAAAACCTTAAAACGTTTTGGTCAGCCAGACGCAGTAAAAGGCGGTGAAGCTGAAATAATTGGCCAGTTAAGTTGGGCTGGCAGCCCGCACGAATTTGAAACCTTGGGCTTAAATGGTAGCTTTAAGTTAGATGCCAGCAAAGGCCAAATCGTGAAAGTGCAGCCTGGTGTGGGGCGCCTACTGGGCTTACTCAGTTTGCAAAGTTTGCCCCGTCGTTTAAGCCTAGATTTTAGAGATTTATTTAGCGATGGCTTCGCTTTTGACAAAATTAGTGCCAACGCAAAAATCGATAGCGGTATTTTGCGTAGTAATGATTTTTTTATGACAGGACCTGCAGCAGAAGCCAAAATTAAAGGCGAAACCAACCTAAAAACCGAGACACAAAACCTAAAAGTAAAAGTTACTCCACACGTTAGCGATAGCTTATCGCTGGCAGCGCTAGCTGGCGGCCCAATTGTAGGCGCAGCCGCTTTTGTTGCGCAAAAGATACTAAAAGATCCGTTTAACAAAATTGCCTCTAGCGAATATGTGATTACTGGCACCTGGGATAACCCAAAAGAGATAGAATCAGACAAGAAAGAGGCTGAAAAACCTGCTGGTAATTCGCCATTAAGGCCTTAAAGTTTAAATAATTTGCAAAAAAATAACATAGAAATTTGAAAAATAATGCCAATTACTGCTAAAAATAAAATTGAAAAACCTGCGCAATCTGCTGCTGGCAGCTTCAAAGTTGCAGGCATACAAATGGCTTCTAGCCCGCATGTGTCATCAAACCTAACCGAGGCCGAACGCTTAATTACTTTAGCAGCTAAACAAGGCGCCAAAGTTGTTGTTCTGCCCGAATATTTTTGCATCATGGGTTTAAAAGATATTGATAAAGTGGCCGTGCGCGAAAAAGTAGGTGATGGAACCATGTCAGGCGGCGGACCAGTTCAGCGATTTTTAGCTAAGATGGCACGCGAGCATAAAATTTGGCTCATTGGCGGCACCGTTCCACTCGTTAGCAATTTTCCTAACAAAGTGCGCAATAGCTGCTTGGTATACAACGACAAAGGCCAGCAAGTCGCACGTTACGACAAAATTCATTTGTTTGGTCTTGATTTAGGCACCGAGCATTATCACGAAGAAAACACCATTGAATCTGGCGATCAAATTGTTGTTGTAGAAACACCTTATGGCAAAATTGGCTTATCGGTTTGTTACGATTTGCGCTTTCCCGAGCTGTATCGCGCCATGGGGCAAGTCGATATGATTGTGATTCCATCCGCCTTTACCGAAACGACTGGCAAGGCGCATTGGGAGCCACTAGTACGCGCGCGCGCCATCGAGAATCTATGTTATGTGATAGCCCCCGCGCAAGGTGGCTATCATTTAAGTGGCCGCGAAACGCATGGTAACAGTATGATTGTTGACCCATGGGGCGTGGTATTAGATAGGCTACCGCGCGGCTCTGGTGTGGTGATTGCCAATATTAATCGCGATTACCAAAAAAGCTTACGCAATAGCTTGCCCGCGTTAAAACACCGTACTATTAAAGCCATTTAATTTAGTTTAATTTTATAGCAATTTTATCGATAAAAAATTAATGCCCTGCAAGCCAATATCCATGCGGCTTGCAGGGCATCATATTAATATAATCATTCTTAAGCCTAATTAGCGCTTAAATTCAAGAATATACTTAGCGCAATTTTTTGCCGCGCTGGTATAGTAAAAGTTGTTTATAGCCCCATATTAAAATCATGAAAACTGAACCAGTAATAATGAAACAAGCCAACCATTTTGAAACCGCGCACGATGTGCTGCTAAAACCGACTGGGCTTGATGCTAGCGCCTTGCAAGGCGTGCTCGGCAATATTATGTCGCATCAAGTGGATTATGCCGATTTATACTTTCAATACTCGCGATCAGAATCTTGGGGCTTAGAAGAAGGCCAAGTTAAATCGGGCAATTTCAGCATAGACCAAGGCGTGGGCGTACGCGCAGTTAGTGGCGAAAAAACCGCTTTTGCCTATTCTGACGACATTAATTTACCTGCTTTAAAAGCCGCAGCCAATGCCACCAAATCGATTGCCGCGCTTGGTTTAGAGCAAGTGGGCAAAAATATTATTAGCAAACAAAATTCTCAGCTTTATTTACCGCAAGACCCTATTGCCAGCTTAAGTGCCGATGCAAAAGTTAAATTTTTAGAGCGTTTAGAGCAATTTGCCAAAGCGGCCGACCCACGCGTGACGCAAGTGATGGCTAGCATTGCAGGCGAATACGAAGTGGTAATGGTAGCGCGCAGCGATGGCGTAATGGCGGCCGATGTGCGGCCATTGGTACGCGTATCTGTGCAAGTGCATGCCGAGCAAAATGGTCGTCGTGAGCAAGGCTCATCTGGCGGTGGTGGACGGTTTGATTATAGCTACTTTACCGATGAAATTTTACAAGAATATGCCAAAAAAGCCGTGCACCAAGCAATTGTAAACTTAGACGCGCGCCCTGCCCCCGCGGGCAGCATGACGGTGGTATTGGGCGCTGGCTGGCCTGGCATATTGTTACACGAAGCGATTGGCCACGGCCTAGAAGGCGATTTTAACCGTAAAGGCAGTAGCGCATTCGCCAATATGCTGGGCAAACGCGTGGCAGCCAAAGGCATTACCATTGTGGATGACGGCACGATTCAAGACCGTCGCGGCTCACTCACCATGGACGATGAAGGCAACCAAACCAATAAAACGGTACTGATTGAAGATGGTATTTTGCGCGGTTATATTCAAGACACGCTTAATGCAAGGCTAATGAACATGCCCATTACTGGCAATGCGCGCCGCGAAAGCTATGCGCATATTCCCATGCCGCGTATGACCAACACCTATATGCACAACGGTGATAGCGACCCTGCCGAGATTATTAAAAGCGTTAAAAAAGGCTTATATGCAGCCAATTTTGGCGGCGGCCAAGTGGATATTACCAGCGGTAAATTTGTATTTAGCGCGGCCGAAGCCTACATGATTGAAGATGGCAAAATTACCTACCCAGTCAAAGGCGCAACGCTGATTGGTAACGGCCCAGATGTGTTAACGCGCGTTTCGATGATAGGCAACGACATGGCGCTAGATAGCGGTGTAGGCACTTGCGGTAAAGAAGGCCAAAGTGTGCCTGTGGGCGTTGGCCAACCGACACTAAAAATTGATGGCTTAACTGTCGGTGGCACAGCTTCTTAAAGCGCTAGAATTACTTTATTAATTTGGTATTGGGAAAAGCTGAATACCACCCAAACCAAAATGCTCTGTGTGCGGATATGCGCTTTAATATTTCACCTTTTGGTCCAGTTAATGTTGCCTCATCCACCTGCCATTTTTTACCAGTTTTATCAAGTAAGCTGCTGCTTTTATCCCAGCTACTAAATGTAGCGGCTTTCGATTCATAAACGCGATTTGCACCACTGGCATCTGTTAGCACAACCATATTCACATTGCCCATACGCGTTTGATACACAGGGTTTTTGGCTAAAAAATCTGCCGAAATAGCCAATTGCTCGTCTGTTACCTCTTGCGGGCGCAAAGCCAGTACTTCTGCCTTATTGGCTAGCCGATTATCGACTTTAGGCACATTAAACATCAGCTTATCTGTGGCAAAATAATTGCGATACGCCACGCCTTCATCGTAATTGCGCTCGTGGCCAGTTTCTAAAGAAAGCACTGTGGTTTTTGGGTGGCGCGTGCGCCACTCTTTCCAAGTCGTGGTAACCACAAACAGTGATTTTAACTTAATTTTTTTACCTACAAGCTCACCTATCACGGGCGATCCATCTAAAGTTGACCACATCGATTTTGTCGCATGGTCGTACATCAATTTGTTTGATCGATACAAAAATCCGCTGGTGCCTAACTCGTAATGGGTGCCATTAACGTTGGTGTCGTACAACACCAGCGCGCCACAAAGCGTGCAATAAACACCCGCCAACTCTAGGCCACCAATGCGGTCTTTAAACATTTCGTGCCAAGCCAAAATGCGCTTAGGGTATGCCCGAACATCGCCATTAATGGCCACACCAAAAATAACATGGTCATCTTTTAACCAGCTGGCATCGGCTGCGACAACCATTTTAGGGTTTTTAAGTGGTGGTATGCCATCGCGTACCACGCCGCCCCAGCGCACCTCATCTAAGCGAATTAAGGTTTTGGGTTGATTATCAAAATATTCGCTAAATCGCGCATCAATGGGCGAATACAACAATTTTTTAAATTCGGCATAATCTGGGTGCACAGGCCGCTCTGCCGACCAAAGCCACTCATATAGCGAATGCACATCGCCATCAAACACTTGGCCAGATTTCTTTTCTATTAACCTTATAAGCTTTTCTAGCACATTGCGGTTAGGCACTTGGTGCACCATTTCAATCAATAAAGCGGTTGATGCTTCATCAGCAAACTTATCGATACGATTTAAGGCGGCCAGCGCAGCGGTTTCATCCTCGCCCACCACAGCAATATAATCTGCAATTGGTAAAAACTTTTTTTGCGTGGCTGGCTGGTTTGTTTGCGTTGTGGCATCAATGGTTTTAGCGCTTATTTGCTCACAAAAAAACAAAGTTATGCTTGCGAAAATAATACCAGCATAAACTAAAGCATATTTTTTACGATTAATTAGCCACATTTTTAACACACCTAAAATTATCAATAATAATTAGTCGATTAGAGTGCTAGCGCATTACATTGTTTTAATGGTTGATTTTAGATAAAAAAAGCGCGCTGACTATAAATCAAGCGCGCCATTTTTATTTTGGCTAATTCCATTGCTAACTGTGCGAGACAAATGCGATATCAGGCGCACGGAACGGAAAAAGCGGAATGTACACGAAGTACATGAGCATTTTGAGTACCGCGCAACGCCATAGCACGTTGTCGCAGCCAGTCAGGTTATTTCAATACGCGGTTGCGGTATTCGCCCGTTCTTGTATCAATCTCAATTTTGTCGCCTTGCGCACAAAATAATGGCACTGGAAACTCGAAGCCAGAAGCCAATTTTGCAGGTTTCATCACTTTGCCTGATGTATCACCCTTCACTGCTGGCTCAGTGTAGGCAATTTCGCGCACTACCGTAGTTGGCAGCTCAACAGAAATGGCTTTGCTATCGTAAAAACGCACATCGCAAGTCATGCCATCTTCCATATACGGCAAAACATCTTCCATAAATTCTGCATCCACATCCACTTGGTTGTAATCGGCGTCCATAAACACATAAGTTGGATCTGCAAAGTAACTATAAGTGACTTCTTTTTTCTCTAGCACAATAATTTCAAATTTGTCGCCAGCACCGTAAATGGTTTCGCTTGGCGCATCAGTGAGTAAGTTTTTAAACTTCATTTTTACCACAGCGGTGCTGCGGCCCGATTTATTGTATTCGGCTTTAACCACTACCAATGGCACGCCATCAACCATAATCACGTTACCTGCGCGGAGTTCTTGTGCTGTTTTCATCGCTAAAATCTTTAATAATTTGTGAAGCCCGCATTATACTTGACTTAGCAATTATTGCAAAAATCCACTAGTTTTGTGGCTAAATCGGTTTGCTGCGCAAGCTGCTTAGATTGCAGCTGCGTGTGTGTGTGAATAGTATTTAAATCATCTAAATAAACATCTAAAACATGTTTAGGCAGCTGCCCTGCAGACCAATATCTATGCGCCTCGCAGGGCAGCTGTTTTTTATCGTATTGGCCATAAAATAATTCCAAAAATGCATTTAGCTTAACTACATGCGTATTTTCTTCTTGAATATATGGCTGCCAAATAAACGGTTTACCCGCCCAAATCGCACGCAACCAACTATCTTCGCCACGCACAAAGTTAAGGTCGCAATCACGCAAAAGTGCATCATAATCAGGCTGTGACAGAAACGGTAGAATGTGAACGTGCAGATTTTCACGAGTGAAATAATCGCCCACATCAATAGCTTTTACGCCGAAAAAATTGGCAATTTGCAGCATAATGCTGCTGGCTGGCACATAGACAGAGACCGCATGGTTATTGGCCTGCAGGGCAGATAATAAATCATGAATTGGCGCATTTTGGTAGCAAAATAATGAGATTTTTAGCGTACTTTCATGTCCTTCGACGGACTTAGCACGAACGGTTTTAAGCGGGGCGGTTTCTATTTCGCGAATCAGCCCACCCGTTTTTCCTGTAAATCCAGGAAAATAAAAATATCGCGTTAATCCATTCGCTTGCGGTGAGGGTTTCGCATGAAAATCATCCACCCAATTTTCAGCTGATAAGTATTCTAAATTCACCCATTTACTTTGCTGGCATGCCATTGTGGCCAAATATGCAGCTGGCAATTCACAAGCAAATGCTTCAATCACCACATCGGCGGCTTGGCAAAAATCAGCACCTTCATACCATTTTAAAATGTTAATTTTTTCATAAAACTGGCTATTTTTATTAATATTTAAACCAGTAATAATCTTTTTGGCAGCTGCTAAGTCGTCAATCCATAGCCGAATTTGCAAACCATGCTCAAC
>JANOYU010000042.1:0-32906 GCA_031429035.1 Methylophilaceae bacterium | reverse complement strand
TCTTCCGATCGTATGCGGTATTAGCACAGCTTTCGCTGCGTTATCCCCCACTAAAGGACACGTTCCGATATGTTACTCACCCGTTCGCCGCTCGCCGCCAGGTTGCCCCGCGCTGCCGCTCGACTTGCATGTGTAAAGCATGCCGCCAGCGTTCAATCTGAGCCATGATCAAACTCTTCAGTTTAATGTATGACTATTACTTGTTTACCTCTTGCAATCAAATGAATGAATTGCGCGAGGTGGTTATTCGCTTTGCTTTGCAACTCAATCATGTCTTAGAGAAATTCTAAGTATGTGTTGAGCTGGTTTCTCAAATTCATTGTCAAGGTTTGTGTACTGCTAAGTTAACAATGATAAATCATTACTAATTAGCCTTATTACATACTTGTCATAAATTTAAGTGTAAGCATTTGTTATCTTGAGTCTGAACATAAACCATACAGCAAAACATTCAAGGCCAAAGCCAAGCATTTGCTGCGTCTATGTCAGTGCCTCAAACCACAAACACCCACACTTATCAGTCGTTCAAATTGTTAAAGAGCAGTGCTTGAAACGCGTTATTTACATTACGTTGTTTCAAGCGAAGCGCGCATTATACAGAGCTTTGCGGGCTGGTCAAGGTTAAATTTAAAACTATTTATAATTATTTGTTAACCTGTATTTTTGCGTTGCGCTTTTCGCCTGAATCTCAAGCGAAGCCGCGCATTCTACCGTGGTTAAGGATTAGGTCAAGCGCAAAATTGAAAAATTACATATTTGTTACAACTATCTTTCAAACTTAAATTTTTAAACCAGCGTAATCTTTGCAAACTTGCGCTTACCGACTTGCGCAACTACCGTCACGCCTTTATTTAATTGCAGATTTTTGTCGGTGACTTTCTCACTATCTAGCTTTACGCCGCCTTGCTCAATTGCGCGCATCGCCTCAGATGTACTTTCTACCAAACCTACCATTTTTAATAGCGAGGCAATTCCGATGGAATTTGAACCATTATTGTGGGAGCCAATATCTATGCGGCTTTCAGGCACATCATCTGGAACACCGCCTTTAGCACGTGTTTGAAAATCGTTTAAAGCGCCTTCCGCCGCCGCTTGGCTGTGAAAACGCGCAACAATTTCTTGCGCAAATTTCACTTTAATATTACGTGGATTTTCGCCTGCTTTTACAGCCGCTTTCCAGCCAGTAATGGTTTCTAGGCTTTCAAATGATAACAACTCGATATAGCGCCACATTAAATCATCACTTACCGACATAATTTTGGCAAAAATAATCTCTGGCGGTTCGTTGATGCCTATATAGTTGTTTAAAGATTTAGACATTTTATTAACGCCGTCTAAGCCTTCTAGCAGCGGCATGGTAAGTACACATTGTTGCGCCATGCCCGCTTGTTTTTGCAACTCGCGTCCCATTAGCAAGTTAAATTTTTGGTCGGTGCCGCCCAATTCTACATCGGCTTTTAGCGCGACTGAATCGTAGCCTTGCAGCAACGGGTACATAAATTCGTGAATGGCGATTGGCTGATTACCTTTAAAACGCTTACTAAAATCATCTCTCTCTAGCATGCGCGCCACGGTAAGGCTGGCAGCCAGTTTTAGCATGCCCGCCGCGCCTAAATCGGTTAACCAGCTTGAGTTAAACACAATCTCAGTTTTGCTTTTATCTAAAATTTTAAATACTTGTTCAGCGTACGATTTTGCGTTTTCGGCGACTTGTTGCTTAGTTAAAGGCGGGCGCGTGGCGCTTTTGCCTGTGGGGTCGCCTATCATGCCAGTAAAATCGCCAATTAAAAACAATACGTGATGGCCTAAATCTTGAAAATGGCGTAATTTATTTATTAGCACGGTGTGGCCAAGGTGTAAATCTGGCGCGGTGGGGTCAAAACCTGCTTTAATGCGCAGCGGAATACCTTTTTTGAGTTTTTCAACTAACTCGGCTTCTAATAAAAGCTCGTCGCAGCCGCGCTTGATGATAAGCAGTGATTCGTTAATATCTGTTTTCACAGTGATTTTTCCAATTGATGCGCAAAAATTTGCTGGTAGTTTTTACAAAATGTTACTTTTTAAGTATTTTAGTTTTCTGTTAGACTGCTTTTAATACAAGCATTTGGGCAATTTTTGTTATTTTTTATGCAGCAAAATAATCGCAAGTCTATTTTTAACATTTTAACGCAAAACGCTATGCAAAGCCTGCGCAAAGTAAAACTGCTGTGGATTTTTGTGATTTTATTGTTACCCATTTTTGCGTTGGTGGCTGCTTTTAACCCTGCCCCAGCCAACGCGCCGCACGATTTTAAAACCAAAACCATTACTGAAGAGGTTACTTTGCCACTGCCTGTTTCGGCAGTAAGCCGCAATGAAGCGTTTTGGCAGATTGACCAAGTACGACGCGATGACACGCTGGGCAGCTTGTTTAAACGCATGACGATTCGAGATGAAGATGCGATTAAATTTTTAATGTTAAGCCCCGATGCGCGCGCCATTAATACGCAGCTAATGCCTGGCCATACGGTTGAAATTAAAACCAATTTAGATGGCAAATTGCTACATTTAGAGTACGAACTGGATGCCGATAATATTTTAGTGGCTGGCTTAACGGCGCAAGGCTACCAAGTGGCAACCGAAAAATTGGTGTTGCAAAATCATCAGGTTTTAAAATCGGCTACTATTCGTGATAGCTTATTCGGCGCCACCGATGATGCGGGCATACCCGATCAGATAGCATTACAAATTGCCGATATTTTCTCGGGCGAGATTGATTTTCATGATGATTTACGGCCGGGCGACAAATTTAATGTAATTTACGAGGCGTTTTATAACGCGGGCGAGTTAATGAAAACGGGCGATGTGCTGGCGGTAGAATTTATAAATAACGGCAAAAAATATCAAGCTGTGCATTTTGGCGAGGCCGAAGGCAAATTTGCTTATTACTCGCCCGAGGGCAAAAGCTTACATAAATCATTTTTACGCTCGCCAGTAGAGTTTTCGCGCGTTTCGTCTAGCTTTAATGCAGGCCGTTTTCACCCCATTTTACATCGTTTTAAAGCGCATAAAGGGGTAGACTTGGCTGCGCCAACAGGCACGCGCATTAAGGCTGCTGGCGATGCAGTTGTGGATTTTGTAGGACGAAAAGGCGGTTATGGCAACGTAATTGTGCTGCAACATGAAAACGGCGTTAGCACGGTTTATGGGCATTTATCTGGCTTTGCGGCAGGTTTGCGTAAAGGCCAGCAAGTTAACCAAAGCGATATTATTGGCTATGTAGGCATGACAGGCTTAGCCACTGGGCCGCATTTGCATTATGAATTTTTGGTAAATAAAGTTCACCGCGACCCGCTCACCGTAGCCTTGCCGAATAGTGTGCCAATAGATGGCAAATATAAAAAAGAATTTGATGCAAAAAGTTTAGATTACATGGCGCAAATTGAAATACTAAACCGCAGCCAAGTAGCAGCTAAAGACTAATGATGGCCAATTTATTTATTGGCATTATGTCTGGCACCAGTTTAGATGGTGTGGATGCTGCTTTAGTATCTTTTGAAAACGATGCTTGTAAACTACAAGAAACGCAGTTTTTAGCTTACCCAAATGCACTTAAAGTAGAATTATTAGCACTACACGAGCCACAACATAACGAGCTGGAAGCCGCATGTATATTGGGCTGCAGGCTTGCCCATTTATATGCAAATGCAGTTAAAAAATTACTCAAAAAAGCCAATATAAATGCCGCCGATATTAGCGCAATTGGCTGCCATGGCCAAACTATTCGGCACAGGCCCAAAATTGAAGGTGAGTCTGGATTTACCCTACAAATTGGCAACAACGCGTTGCTGGCAGAGCTGACCAATATTAGCGTAGTCGGCGATTTTCGCAGTCGCGATATAGCCGCAGGTGGCCAAGGTGCGCCGCTGGTGCCTGCGTTTCACCAAGCGATGTTTGGCAGTAAAGATAAAAATCGCGCGATTGTGAATATTGGTGGCATTGCCAATATTACTTATTTAGGCAAAAGCGGTGACGTGTTGGGTTTCGATTCTGGCCCTGGCAATATGCTGTTAGATAGCTGGACTAAGCTGAAAACAGGCAGCGAATACGACAAAAATGGCGATTGGGCAGCCACCGGCATGGTTTTGCAAACTTTATTGTCTGGCATGCTGGCCGAGCCGTATTTTGCGCTAGCGCCACCCAAAAGCACTGGCCGCGATTTGTTTAACGACCACTGGCTAAAACAGCACCAACTTTACCCACATTTACAGCCCCAAGATGTAGCGCGTACATTGGTGGCGCTTACTGCGCACACCATTCACGATGCAATTGCACAAGATTGCGGCCAAATTGACGAAGTGTATGTGTGTGGCGGCGGCGCACATAACAGTTTGCTGATGAAAAGCCTAGCAGAGATGATGAATGGCCGAAAATTGGCCACCACCAATGATTTAGGCATTGATGTAGATTGGGTAGAAGCGGTGGCTTTTGCGTGGCTGGCCAAACAAACTATTGACAATAAACCCAGCAATTTGCCTGCCGTGACAGGTGCCAAAGGTTTGCGCGTGCTAGGGGCTGTCTTTCCAAAGTAAATCACCCCAAAATAAAGTCTCCTAGATAAAAAGCATCCTAGATAATACATCTTAAATAAAGCGCCATAAATAAAACTTCTTAATTAAAACATTCAAAATTGCCGCTGTTTAAGCAAGCTTAGCCAGCTTTGCGTATAATCTTATAAAACACTCACAAAGATAACGTTATGAGCAAACCAACCAAAGCCACCATTACTTTTGATAACAACAGTAAACCCATCGAGCTGCCCGTGCTTAGTGGCACTGCGGGCAACGATGTGATTGATATTCGCGCGCTGGGCAAGCACGGCGTGTATACCTACGACCCAGGCTTTATGGCCACTGCCGCGTGCCAATCAGAAATTACCTATATTGATGGCGAAAAAGGCGTGTTATTGCATCGTGGCTACCCAATTGAACAATTGGCCGAGCATTGCGACTTTTTAGAAGTGTCGTATTTGCTAATGAAGGGCGAGCTACCAAACGCTACCCAAAAAACTGAATTTACTGGCCGCATTACTGGCCACACCATGTTGCACGATCAACTTAGTAATATATTCCGCGGTTTTAGGCGCGATGCGCACCCCATGGCGGTGATGATAGGCGTGGTGGGCAGCATGTCAGCCTTCTATTTCGATTCGATGGATGTGTATAACCCACAACATCGTGAAATTTCGGCATTTAGATTGCTGGCAAAAATGCCCACCATTGCCGCGTGGAGTTACAAATATAATCTTGGCCAGCCGTTTATGCAACCACAAAACAAACTCAATTATGCTGAGAACTTTATGCATATGATGTTTGCCACACCGTGCGAGGAATATACGCCAAACCCAGTATTGGCGCGGGCTTTCGAGAAGATATTAATCTTGCATGCAGACCACGAACAAAACGCGTCCACCAGTACGGTGCGCTTAGTCGGCTCTAGCGGCGCCAACCCATTTGCTAGTATTTCCGCAGGCATTGCGTCACTTTGGGGGCCCGCACATGGCGGGGCTAACGAAGCCACACTAAAAATGCTAGAAGAAATTGGCGACGTATCGCGCATAGACCAATTTATTAAGCGCGCCAAAGACAAAACCGATACATTTAGATTAATGGGCTTTGGCCACCGCGTTTATCGCAATATGGACCCGCGCGCCGCCATTATGCGTAAAACCTGCTACGAAGTGCTGGACGAGCTTGGTTTGCACGATGACCCGATGTTTAAATTGGCGCTTAAATTAGAGCAAATTGCACTAGAAGACGACTATTTTGTCAGCAAAAAACTCTACCCCAATGTCGATTTTTACAGCGGCATCGTGATGCGCGCCATGGGGATTCCAAACTCTATGTTCACCGCCATTTTCGCCCTAGCCCGCACCGCAGGCTGGATAGCGCAATGGAGTGAGATGAACAGCGACCCAGAACATAAAATTGGCCGCCCAAGACAGCTTTATACTGGCGAGGCTAAGAGAGAGTTTGTAGAGATTGAGAAGAGAATTTAGGCTCGGCTTGTCAGAAAATAAAGCGTCAATTTAGATGTCTATTTTTTTAATCGAACTAGCACTTAAAGAGCGTGCTAACGCCTTCGTCCAGCTTGAGAAACAGATAGATGAATTTAAGCCTCTTCCGCTAGATGCCTTTCAAGATAAGTGGCAACAAATGTGGGATCAAATGCGACCCTTGAATGTTGGAATGTCTGACGAAGATTTGAAGCGTTTTATCGACTCGCAGATTTCTGAGGGTTACTCAGACCAATGGCAATTAATCAATACTTTTATACAGCCATTCTCTGCGGAAGCAGTCGCAATTACGATGCTATCCCACGCTCTAGTAGAGGCGACAATCAATGCCGTTCTTGCAGATGCACTCGGGTATATCGGGAAACCAAGTCTTTTTCTTATTCTTGATAAAGCAAGCGTCAAGGACAAATGGACAATAGGACCTCAGTCATTTCTGTCAAACTACGCGTTTACTAAGTCTGATGCTTTGTTTGAAAGGCTGTCTACTCTGTGCCAACGCAGAAACGGCTATGCCCACTCGAAGATCACTCTACTCGACGAGGGCAACAAAACGATTGTTTCCGGAACCAATCCATCAATTTCGTTTAGCAAACAACAGAGAAAATTATTGCATCGCTTTCTCTCGTTGCCCTATGAACTACATCAAAATCTTCTCAAACAAATCGAAGATCGCTCGCTTCGATTTAGACTCAAACACATCCTCAGGAAAGTGTAGCCCCTAGGTGGGAGTAAACGGCTTTGTGAACCCCAACACTTCTCACATTGCTGGGGTTCGTTTCACTCACCGCCAACCTACAAATTCCCAAGTCTCACATGGTTTTCAATCCCCTTGCCGCGCCTTCGGCTTGTATATTTGGCTAGATTCTTCGCTACGCTCTGAATGACGGCAATAAAAAAGCCAAACAAATGCTTGGCTTTTTAATACAATCAACAAATTAAACTGAAAATGAGCTGCCGCAACCACAAGTGCTTTGTGCTTGCGGGTTGCGAATGACAAATTGTGAACCTTGTAAGTTATCTTGGTAATCAATCTCTGCGCCCATTAAATATTGCAAACTCATTGGGTCGATTAACAAAGTAACGGTGTCTTTCATCACTTGCGTGTCGTCATCGTTCACTTCTTCTTCAAAAGTAAAACCATATTGAAAGCCTGAGCAACCACCACCGCTAACAAATACGCGCAATTTCAAGTCAGGCGAGCCTTCTTCTTCGATTAACTCTTTGACTTTTTTGGCCGCATTATCGGTAAAAATAAGCGGGGTTGGCATTTCAATATCTGGAATATCGGTTACTGCATTCATGGTTAACTCCTTAAACTGCTTTAAAACTAACTAAACGTATGACTATTAAATGGGGCTATTGTTCGATTTTGCAATGGTTCTAATATACTCGGTTTAAATCTAACAAGCTATTGCGGTTCTTCTTGCACATTTTCACCCAAATAAATGAGTTTGCCCTCAATCACCGCGCCGGTGTGCATCTCTAACGATTTGTAGTGTAAATCGCCGGTAATGCGCGCTTTGGTTTGCAGCTCGATAAAATGGCTGGATTTTACTGTGCCAGTTACTTTGCCGTTAAGCACAATTTTAGCGGCAGTGACTGCGCCTTCAATTTTGCCATGCTCGCTCAAAATTAAAGTACTCGGGTTGCCATTTTGCTCAGTCACGTCACCACGAATTGCGCCATCGACACGCAAACCACCGCTAAAGCTTAAATCGCCTTCAATGCGAGTATCGGCGCCCACTAGCGTATCAATGCGGCTATCTATTTTATTGGCTTTTTTAAAAAACATTGCTTTTCCTCACTAGCTAAAACGACTTAGTTTGACTTTTTACCCAGCATATTTTTATAAAAGAATAACTCTTCTTTGGCTTTAATGTTGTCATCTTGAACGCTTGCAAGCTCTTTGGCAAGCGTATTATTGGTGGCTAGCTCTACTTGTAGCTCGCGTTGTGCGCCCACTAACTTGGCCTGCAATTCGGTATTTTCTTGTGTGACTTGTTTTACTTTTTCACCTAAATTGTCGCTGTCGTGCAGTAACCAATAAGCAATAGCAAAGCCCAATGCCACACACAAAGCGGCCAATAAAGCCTGAAAGTACCATGGCCGCTGCGAGCGCACCGCCACTTGCTTGGCAGTAAGCCCAAAATGACGACGAATATTGCGGCGGACTGGTTTCATCTAGTTAGCTTCATAGTTTAAAGCCTATTACGGTAACAATGGTACGACTTGTAAACCTGCGTTTTCGGAAAATCCAAACATAATGTTCATGTTTTGTACCGCTTGGCCAGCCGCACCTTTGACTAAATTATCTTGCACCACAACAACGGTTAAATAATCTGAATCTGTTTGCTTATGCAGGGCTATGCGCAAATGATTGCTGCCACGTACAGAGCGGGTTTCTGGCATTACACCAATTGGTAACACATCGACAAATTGCTCTGCATTATAACGTGCCTCAAACACCGCATGGATATTGGCTTGCAGGCCTGCTGCAGAAAGCTTTACATAAATGGTAGAAAGCATGCCACGTATCATGGGCACCAAATGCGGCGTAAAAATAAACGCTACTTTTTGTTTGGCCATGGCAGTCAACTGCGCCTGAATCTCTGGATGATGCCTATGCCCAGCCACGCCGTAGGCTTTCATATTATCTGAAGCTTCGG
The DNA here is from genome assembly GCA_031429035.1 of Methylophilaceae bacterium. Lineage (GTDB taxonomy): Bacteria > Pseudomonadota > Gammaproteobacteria > Burkholderiales > Methylophilaceae > Methylotenera_A. The sequence continues at coordinate 24,185 of JANOYU010000042.1, read as the reverse complement.
CAAATAGCGTTGCCACTTCGGCTTTTCTGCCCGCGCCCGATACACCCGATTTTGCATCGGCAATAATCGGTGCGCTAAAATCAATATAGCCATTTTCTATTAGTGGTGCCAAACCAAGTAGCACAGTTGTAGGGTAGCAGCCCGGGTTGCCAATCACCTTGGCATTTTTAATTTGTTCACGATTAAGCTCGGGCACGCCATACACAGCATCTTTTAAAACATCGGCGCAGCTGTGCGGCATTTTGTACCAGTGTTCAAACACGGCAATATCTTGCAACCTAAAATCGGCGGCTAAATCAATCACTTTAACGCCAGCAGCCAACAAGCTGGGCGTTTGCGCCATGGCTACGCCGTGCGGAGTGGCAAAAAATACCACATCGCATTGCGTTAAATTAACTGTTGCGGGGTCGCTAAAATTTAAACCTACCAAGCCACGCAAGCTAGGAAACATATCGGCCACGGTCAAGCCTGCTTCGCCACGCGATGTAATCGCAGCCAGCTCAACTTGCGGGTGCAATGCTAACAAACGCAGCAGCTCAACACCGGTGTAACCCGTGCCGCCTACAATGCCGACTTTAATTTTGTTAATTGCCATATTTTAAATATTTAGTGCTTTATTAAAACCAATCGCTATTTTAAACCATAAATGGAAAAGGCCGCTAACGCGACCTTTTCTACTAGACGCCCAATAAAGCGTAATAGCTTAGCGTTTAGAGAATTGTTTACGACGACGCGCTTTGCGTAAGCCGACTTTTTTACGTTCTACTTCACGTGCATCGCGTGTTACAAAGCCAGCTTGCGATAATGCACTTTTTAATGTTGCATCGTGATCGATAAGTGCACGCGTAATGCCGTGACGCACTGCACCCGCTTGGCCAGATTCACCGCCGCCGATAACATTAATCATAATGTCGAAGCTGGTTAGATTGTTAGTTAACTCTAATGGCTGACGCAAAATCATTCGCGCAGTTACGCGAGAGAAGTATTCATCAACAGGTTTATCGTTTACCACGATATTGCCTTTGCCAACCTTCATAAACACGCGCGCTACTGAGCTTTTGCGGCGGCCTGTACCATAATTATATTTACCAATCATTTATGATTTACCTTTGTATTCTTTGCTTAAATAGTCAGTGCTTTTGGTTGTTGTGCAGCGTGCTCGTGCTTATCGCCCGCAAACACTTTTAATTTTTTAGCCATTGCGTAGCCTAATGGGCCTTTTGGCAACATGCCTTTTACTGCTTTTTCTAATGCACGACCAGGAAACTTGTCTTGCATTTTAGAGAAAGTCGTCGTACTAATACCGCCTGGGTAGCCAGAGTGGCTATGATAAAGCTTGCCATCCGCTTTAGCACCAGTTACTTTAATTTTGTCGGCATTAATAATCACCAAGTAATCGCCAGTATCTGTGTGTGGTGTATAAATGGTTTTGTGTTTACCACGTAAACGATGCGCGCAGGCACTAGCCAAGCGACCAAGTACCAAATCGGTTGCGTCGATTACAAACCAATCACGTTGCACTTCGTGCGATTTAGCCGAAAAAGTTTTACCAGAGAAAATATTCATAATCTAAAAATCCAAGCACTATGCACAATGCATAGCTTAAAAAAATCAAGAGGGCGGATTATATGCTTTCGCGTTAAGGCTTGTCAATTATAAAGCACGGATTATTTACGCTTTTTTAAGTTACAGCATAAATTAGCCAAAATTCAAGTTGGCACGCGATTTGCTAATACCCAACTAAACAAGCTTTACAGACATTTACAACAATATTAATAGGTTAGCTTTATACTTAAATGATAGGTAACTAAAATGCAAGCAAATTATACACTTAAACAAGCAGTAAAAACCGCACTGGCTATATTAGCTATTAGTGCGCAAACCAATGTATTTGCGCTTGGGCTGGGCAATATCGAGGTAGCTTCGCACCTAGGGCAGCCCTTGCGCGCCAATATTAAGGTGCAAGGTGCTAGCGCCCTAAAAAGCGCTGACTGCTTTAGCGTTTTAAATGATGCCTCTGCCGAAAATCAAATTAATAACGCTAATTTTAAACTTTCAAAAGTTGTCGATGATGTCGCGATTTTGACAGTGACGACGAATCAAGTGATGAATGAGCCAATTGCAAATTTATCAATCATGGCAGAATGCGATGGCAATATGCGCCGCGATTACGTGGTGTTGCTAGACCCAGTATTGGGGGTTGATATTGAAAATACTAACCAAAACGAAGTTGAAACTGAAGTTTTAGCCCTAGTTGAAAACCAAAATAATGTAGCGCAACGTGTATCTAAAGTGGCCAGCGCTAGCAATAACGTGCAAACAGTTAGAGTCGCTAAAACTACAAAAAAACGCGCTGCCAGCAAAAAACACAATCAAGATGTGGTGCTAACTGCAGGTTACGATAAAACTGCCGCCGCCACTACAAATAGTGAATCTGTGCCAGCCACAAAAACGCCTGAAACTGTTAAACAAACGGGCCCGCGTTTAAGCATTTCTGCAGGCGAGGCAACAGACATGCCCTTGCAAGGCGCTAAATTGCAGCTAGATAGGCAATTGCATTTTACGCCAGAAAACGCGCCGCTTTCGTTAACCAAAGTGCTTTCAAACGATATTGAGATTCAAGACGAAGTCACCGTAATTAACAATCGCATGGCGCACCTTAATAAGCAACTTGATACACTGGCACTACAAAATAAAACGCTGCAAGCCAATAACCAAGCGGTTACCCAGCAGTTAAACCAAGCTAATTCTGGCGATAAATTAGATTGGCTAGGTTACATTTTAGGCGGTGCGTTGTTATTTGCCAGTTTTAATATTGCCAATAAATGGCGTCGCCGTCGCTTAAATGCACAAATGGGTTTTGCTGATACCGAGTTGAGTGAAAATAGCGCGTATGCAAATTTAAGCACTAAATTTGATTCTAACGATGCGTTTTTTGATTTTGATAAAGATTTTGCCTTTAATAAAGACACCGAAGATACCACGCAACACATTGATTTATTTGAAGAAGATATGGGTTTAAACCACAATGAGCTGGACGCGGGACAACGCGCAGAACAGTTTTCGGTTGAAGAATTTAACGATGAGCAAAATATACTTGATCACGCCGATGTGTTCTTATCGCACGGTCGTACCAGCTTGGCTATTCAATTATTGCAAAACCATTTAATCGAGCACCCTAAAAAATCGGTCACCGAGTGGTTATTTTTGCTGGATTTATTGGCCAAAGATAATATGCAAGCCATGTACGAGCAAACCGCGTTGGAATGTAAAGAGTATTTTAATATTCGCGTTGCTGATTTTAGCAATGATGAAGGCAGTGAAAAACATCATCTTGAAGATTTTCCGCGTCTAATTGCTGGCTTAGAACAAGTGTGGGGCACACCAGCGGCACAAGTGTTTTTAGATGATTTAATTTATAACAGCCGTTTAGAAACGCGCGTTGGTTTCGAAAAAAATGTGGTTGAAGAATTGTTGCTGCTTAAAAATATTGCACACGAATCGATTAGCACTGCGCAAGTCATTCAACTGGATGATAAAAAATTAGCATTAAAAGCGCAAAAAGAAGCCAAACTAGAAGCTAGCAAAGAAGATAGGCTGAAAAAAGTAAACGAGTTGATTGAGCAAAAAATAGCCGAAAATCGCGCACAAGACGCGCAAGATACGCAAAATGAAAGTGCAGCTTCGTTTGAATTTAACTTAGTAGAGTATCGCTAAAAATAATATTGGGCGGCCAAGCCAATAAAAATGGCTAAGCCCATCCAGTTATTTTGCAAAAACGCCTTGAAGCAATCTGCTTTAAGGCGTTTATTTATTAAAACATATTGTCCGCAAGCCAGCATTGATGCGGCTGCTAGGCCGATGAAATAAAACTTATTAAAGCCCATAAACATGCCCACATAAACCAGCAAGCCCAACATCACTGCGTAACAAATCATCACCGCAATCACGTCATATTTGCCAAAAAAAATGGCGGAAGATTTGATGCCAATTTTCACATCATCGTCCCTGTCCACCATTGCATATTGCGTGTCGTAAGCAATTGCCCAAAACACATTAGCAGCCAGCAAAACCCAAGCCAGTGGCGGAATATAATCGTTAACTGCAGCAAATGCCATGGGAATACCAAAGCCAAATGCTACGCCTAAATAGGCTTGCGGAATGGCCAAAAAACGCTTGGTAAATGGGTAAGTAAAAGCCAAAAATAAAGCGGCAAACGATAACAAAATGGTTTTTTGGTTAAACAGTAATACCAAGCAAAAAGCGGCTAATGCCAATATAGCTGCTAATAAATATGCCTCTTTCACGCTCACTTCGCCAGTCGCTAATGGCCGATTTTTAGTGCGCTCGACCATGCCATCAAACTTGCGGTCGGCAATGTCATTCATCACACAGCCAGCACTACGCATTAGCACCGCGCCGGTGATAAAAATCAGCAAGGTTATCCAATCGGGTACACCGCGCGAAGCTATCCACAGCGCCCACAAGGTTGGCCACAGCAGCAGCAAAATGCCGATAGGTTTATCTAAGCGCATTAAGCGCTCATAAGCATCTAGTTTTTTAGTTATCAACTCTAAGTTCATGCCAAAGCCTTATCAATGATTATCGTTAACATCAAGTCTATCAAATTCGTCATTCCCGCGTAGGCGGGAATCCAGACGAGGTAAAATTTAACTTATTTTCTCTATTGAAACCAAGCTATGCATGCGAGTTGCCTAGATTCCCGCCTACGCGGGAATGACGGGCGAAAGTAATTGCTCTAAAAATACTTCGGTAACTAAAATTTTAGCGCAATTTAAACTAAAAATGGAACGCCGCGCCCACAATGCTTTTGGGCTTGTTTGCGCATGCCCTGCAAGCCGCATGGATATTGGGTGCTGGCGCGATAGTTTTTTATACTCCAAAGGCGTACGCTTTACTTTTGGGTTAGCAAACAACGCAGCACCCAGTGGTTTGTTACCCAACTTACCAAGGCTGCGCCAAGCGCCGCGCAAGCTCGCGTGCGGCAACACGCTGTGCGCAAACACTACGGGCTGATTATTACCCATCAACAACACCTCACGAATCAGCGCATGCTGGCTAGCTTTCAAGCCAAGCAATGCAGATTCATCGGCAAAAGATTTAGCATTTTTTAGCAATACTGGCCGCACTTCAAAATCTGTGTAACGCGCTTTCAAGCGCGCCGTCAGCGAACCGTTATCAATTAGGCATTTTCGATAAGCGCCGCTCAACATCGGCTTTTTAAGCCAAACTGTTGTTCTTTGAAAGGTGTTAAACCGACCATGCATGATAAATTTAGTGCTTATGCTTAAAATTGTACTATTATCATAATTCATTATAAGTATTAACTATATTTAAATAGATAAAATGCCTAATAATTTTGACATCTCGATATTAATGTCGATCAATAAGTTCTCAGAATTATCGTTACTTTTTGATCATTTCGTCGTCTTAATCCAAAACAATTATTTGTTTAAGGGCGGTGTTTTAATTCCTTTAATTTATTATATTTGGTTTAAAGCAACACAAACCGATAATAATCGTCAACGTTTAATCGCAACGCTGTTAATTACGCTACCTGCAGATTTGCTGGCCAGAGTTTTAGGTAAAACATTGCCGTTTAGGATCAGGCCTATACATGATGCCGCTATTCATTTTTTACCCCCAGATAGCATGTACGTTAAAACTTTAGAGGGTAACAGCTCTTTCCCCAGCGATCATGCCGTATTGTTTTTTTGCTTGTCTGCGGGCTTGTTTTTTTGCTCTAAAAGAATCGGCTTGTTTGCCCTTATTTACACTTTAATTTTTATTGCTTTTCCTCGCTTATACTTGGGTTTACATTACCCCACTGACATTATTTCTGGGTTTGTTATCGGCGTTTTGTTTGCGTTTATTGCCAATCATTTTTTAGTCAATAGTAAATTGGTGGCTGCAATTAATCTGTGGTGTTACAGTAAACCAGAGTTTTTCTACCCGTTATTTTTTATTTTTACCTGTGAAATTTTTGAAATGTTTGGTAGTTCCAGGGCGTTGGTAACCACTTTAATCAGCTATATTCATTAGCTTCAAACTTTCACCAATTCACCCGCGTGGCTCATCCATCTTTGCAAATGCTTTTCTACCGCCTGCGGATATTCTTTAATCAGCCTATCCGCCATGCTTTTAGCCAATTCCAGTAAATCGGCATCGCGTTCTAAATTGGCAATTTTTAGCATGGGCACACCGCTTTGGCGCGTGCCTAAAAATTCACCTGGGCCGCGTAAATGCAGGTCGGCTTGCGCGATGATAAAACCATCGGTATTTTCGAAAATCACTTTTAGCCGTGCCCGCGCAATTTCACCTAATTTTTTATCGCTTTGATACAGCAAAATGCAGGTACTTTTTGCCGCGCCACGCCCTACTCGGCCGCGCAGTTGGTGCAATTGGCTTAAGCCAGCGCGTTCGGCGTGTTCAATCACCATCAGGCTGGCATTTGGCACATCAACGCCCACTTCTATCACGGTGGTGGCAACTAATAATTGAATCTCGCCCGCGCTAAATTGTGCCATCACCGTTTGTTTTTCTGCAGGTTTCATGCGGCCATGCACCAGCCCCACTTTAAGCTCTGGAAAAGTTTCTTGCATGTGCGCAAAAGTATCGTTGGCGGTTTGCAGTTGTAGCGCTTCACTTTCCTCTATTAGCGGACACACCCAGTAGGCTTGGCTGCCCGCCATGCAGGCCTCGCGTACGCGCTGCAAAATTTCATCACGGCGTTCATCCGACACCAATTTAGTCACAATCGGCGTGCGGCCTGGTGGCAGTTCATCAATCACTGACACATCTAAATCGGCAAAATAACTCATGGATAAAGTACGCGGAATGGGCGTCGCAGACATCATCAGCTGGTGTGGCTCTGGCTCGCCTTTTTTGCGCAGTGCCAAACGTTGCTGCACGCCAAAACGGTGTTGCTCGTCAATAATGGCTAGGCCGAGTTTATGAAAATTGACCGCATCTTGAAACAGTGCATGCGTACCAACGGCAAGCTGAGCAACGCCGCTGGCGATGTGAGTAAGCGCTAACTCACGCTCTTTTTTACTTTGGCTGCCTGTTAGCCATGCAATATTTAAGTTGAGCGGTTTTAGCCACATTTCAAATTTTTTAAAATGCTGTTCGGCCAAAATTTCGGTGGGCGCCATTAGCGCAACTTGCCAACCATGTTCAATCGCTTGCAGCGCAGCCATGCAGGCGACAATGGTTTTGCCGCTGCCCACATCGCCCTGCAACAAGCGCTGCATTGGGTGCGGCATGGTTAAATCACTGCTAATTTCGGCAATGACTTTTTGCTGTGAATTGGTAAGCGTAAACGCTAAATTATTTAACATTTGCGGCGCTAGTTTTGTTGAGATTGCAATGGCAGGCGCATCAATACTACGGCGCTTGATGTAATGTTTGCGCATGCTAAGTTGCTGCGCCAATAGTTCATCAAATGCCAGCCTGCGCCATTCTGGCGTGGTTTTATTTTCTAAGGCGCTTAAATTAGCATCAGGCGCAGGGCTGTGAAGCTCATGGATACTGGTTGCAAAGCTAGGTAGGTTTATGCTTTTATAAACGCCTGCTGGCAAGGTTTCATCTAGTAAACCTTGCTTTAATACAATGGCTATCGCCTTGCGCAAATTGCCTTGCGTTAAGCCCGCTGTGGTTGGGTAAACGGGTGTTAGTGTCTCGGCAACTTGGGTGCTTTCACCCACGTTTTTGCATTGCGGGTGCACCATTTCGTAACCAAAAAAACCATGACGAATTTCGCCATAAACGCGCAGCTTTTTGCCTACCGCTAACGCTGCAATTTGGTTAGGGTAAAAATGCAAAAAACGTAAAGTCAGCTGGCCGCTCGCGTCCTCCAGCCTTGCTATAAGCGCCTTGCGTGGTTTATAGGTGACTTCAGCATGCACAATTTCGCCCTCGCATTGCACATCGTCACCTTGGCGTAAATCTCGAATGGCCGTGATGCGCGTTTCATCAATGTAACGTAATGGCAAATGCAGCAGCAAGCCTTGAATATTGGAGATGCCCAGCTTTTGCAGATTGGCAACAAGGGGTTTGCTAAAGGCTTTGATTTCAGAGAGCTTATTCACTTTTATAGATATGTTTTTTACTTTAGCTATTTTCAAATGTACGCTTGTACTAGGCACATGAGCGAAGGCAGTACATTTTGGTACGACAAGCGAATGTAACAACGTACAAGTGTGTATTTCAAAATAGCTCTACTGGATTTTTTCTTCGGCGTGACTGCCCTTTACTCTGTTAATGCGCACCACATCAGGTATTTTGCGTAAATTACGCATCAGCTCAGCCAAATGTACGCGGTTGTGCACTTGCACAGTAAAATTCACGTTAGCGTATTGGCTGCCATCAGGTTCTTCTACGCTTACATTATCAATGTTTGCGCCCACATCAGAAATGCCAGCGGCTAGTTTGGCCAGCATGCCGCGCTCGTTAATTACCACCACCCGCACATTAACTTTAAACAGTTTTTTGTTATCCGAATCCCAGGCGACATCCAGCCATTTATCGGGGTCTAGCTTAAATTTGCGCGTAGTTGGGCAATCGTGGGTATGAATAATCAAACCTTTTTCTTTATTAATAAAGCCCAAAATGGGGTCGCCTGGAATTGGCCGGCAACAAGGAGCAAACTGCACCGCCATGCCCTCGCTGCCGCTAATGGTAATACTATCGAGCACTTTGCTATTTTTAGGTTTTTCTACGCCATGTAAATCGGGCTGGCCAGCAGTCAGTTGATGAGCCACCATTAAGCTAACACGTTTACCCAAGCCAATATCGGCCAAAATATCGATTTTTTCTTTGGCGCCGTAATCGCGCATGACTTTGTGCCATTGTTTCTCAGTGATAACTGCAGGGTCTACATGTAGCGCACGCAAGGCCATGTTGAGCATACGTTCGCCAAGGTGCGCAGATTCTGTGGCTTGCAGCGTTTTTAAATAATGCCGAATATGTGAGCGCGCTTTGCCTGTCACCACATAATTTAACCAAGCGGGATTAGGTTTGGCCAGTGGCGCGGTAATAATTTCCACGTTATCGCCGTTGTGCATCTCGCTACGCAGTGGTGCTAGCTCGTTATTAATTTTTACCGCCACGCAGCTGTTTCCCACATCGGTATGCACTGCATAGGCAAAATCAACTGCGGTAGAGCCCTTGGGCAGCGCTAATATGTTGCCTTTTGGCGTAAATACATAGACTTCATCGGGAAACAAATCAACTTTAAAGTTTTCTAAAAATTCGTAGCTGTCGTCAGACTCGGTTTGAATCTCGAGTAAACGTTGCAACCACTGGTGGGTTTGCTGTTGCAAAGCCGTCAGGCTAGCGTCGTTGGTTTTATACATCCAATGCGCGGCTACGCCTGCGTTGGCCACTTTATGCATTTCTTCACTGCGCATTTGCACCTCAATTGGCGTGCCGTAAGGGCCAAACAAAGTGGTGTGCAACGATTGATAACCATTGGCTTTGGGAATAGCAATATAGTCTTTAAACTTGCCGGGAATCGGCTTGTAAAGCGCATGCAGCGTGCCTAGCGTTAAATAACAGGTGGGCGCATCTTTCACCAAAATTCTAAAACCATAAATATCGTGAATTTGCTCTAGCGCAGTGGCCTTGTTGGCCATTTTTCTGTAAACGCTATATAAATGCTTCTCACGGCCTTTTACATCGGCATCAATATGCGCATCTTTTAAACTTTGCTTGATTGATTCTAAAATTTTGCTAATGACCTCTTTGCGGTTACCGCGCGCCACTTTAATGGCTTTTGCAATCACGCGGTGGCGCATGGGGTGTAAATATTTAAAGCTTAAATCTTCAAGCTCTTGGTAGATTAAATTTAAGCCCAGCCTATTTGCAATTGGCGCATAAATTTCTAAGGTTTCTTGCGCAATACGTTTTTGCTTATCCACTTTCATGGCGTCTAGCGTTTGCATATTGTGCAATCTATCGGCTAGTTTCACCAATATCACCCGCACATCTTGGCTCATGGCTAATAGCATTTTGCGAAAGTTTTCTGCCTGCGCAGCCACTGCACTTTGAAATTCTATTTTATCAAGCTTGGTGAGACCTTCTACCAACTCAGCCACCTGCTTACCAAAGCGCTCGCTAATTTCACTAATGGCAACGCCCGTGTCTTCTACCACATCGTGCAATAGTGCCGCCAATAGCGTGGGTAAATCTAAATGTAGTTTGGCCAATATGCAAGCCACTGCCACTGGGTGGCTAATATATGGCTCGCCCGAGCGGCGGGTTTGGCCTTGGTGCGCAAACGCGGCATAGCGATAAGCCGCCCACACCTGTTCAATGTCGGCTTGACTGAAGTATTCTTTTAACAGTAAAGTAAGTGCAGAAGTTTCAACATCTGCCGGCAACAATGGTGGCTCGGCAGCTTGAAATGTGTCGATGGTGTGTAAATTTTTATCTAAATTTATTGCCGTTTTTGGCATTTAAAAACATACTTAAAAGCTTATTATGGGTGAATACGATTTAAAATTTCAATGCCCACTTTGCCTGCTGCAATCTCGCGCAAAGCCAGTACAGTTGGTTTATCTTTTTGGTTGGGGCTGTGCACAAAAGGGTCAGAACCATTGGCTAATTGGCGCGCGCGGTAAGCGGCTACCAGCGTTAATTGAAAGCGATTCGGAATTTTATCTAAACAATCATCTACTGTAATGCGTGCCATGTTGTGTGCCTTTTAAGTGAGTTGTTGAACGAGGGATGCATGGCGCTGCAATTGTGTTTGCGCTTTTAATCGCGTCGCGCGAATAATTGCCATTAAATCTTGCAAAGCCACATCAAAATTATCATTGATTGTAACATAGTCAAACGCCACCACGTGACGCATTTCTGCGTGCGCGGCTGCAACCCGCTTGGCGATGACCTCGCTGCTGTCTTGGCCGCGGCTATTTAGGCGCTGCTCAAGCGCTTGTAACGAAGGCGGCAAAATAAAAATACTGGTGCAATTAGGGTAAATGTTGCGCACTTGCGCGGCACCTTGCCAATCAATTTCTAATATCACATCATAACCAGCCTGCAAGGCAGCATCCATGCCACTTTGCGCGGTACCATATTTGGCGCCATGCACATCGGCACTTTCTAAAAAACCACCCGCGTTTAAAATCTGTAAAAATTCTGCTTCGGGCACAAAGTGATAATGCACGCCATTTTGCTCACCCGGCCTTGGCTGGCGAGTGGTGTGCGAGATTGATAATTTTACTTGATCATCTTGCGCTAACAAATGCGCCACCAAGCTGGTTTTGCCCGCGCCTGAGGCCGCAGTGATAATAAATAAATTACCTGTCATTGTAGATAAACTCATCACACTATTTTACTCGAAATTTAGCTATTCTATATTTTGAATTTGCTCGCGCATTTGCTCAATCAACACTTTTAACTCCATCGAAATTTGGCTGGTTTCTATCGCAACTGATTTCGAACCCAGCGTATTCGCCTCGCGGTTCAATTCTTGCATTAAAAAATCAAGCCGCTTACCGGCGGCTGCGCTTGCGTTTAAAATGCGTTTTACTTCTTCAATATGGGCGGTCAGGCGCACCAATTCTTCATCTACATCAATGCGTTGCACAAATAACACCATTTCTTGGCGTATCCTATCATCATCATTAGTGGCGTGTGCATCTTGCAGTTTTGTGGTTAGCTTTTCTTGATATTGCTTAATTAAAGCTGGCATCATCGGCTTTACTTTTGCCACTAATGTTTCAACATCAGCCAAACGCGCGAGAATAATGGTTTTTAATTTTTCACCTTCGCGCGCTTTAGCTGCAATTAAGTCATCTAACACTAAGTTTAGAGAAATTTTTAAATCGTTTTCTAGCGTCTCGGTATCTAGCGGCTCGCTTTGCAGCACACCTGGCATTTGTAAAATCTGCAGCATATTCACAGGCTGCGTATGCGCAAAATATTGTGCCGCGGTTTTAGCGCTTTCGGCAATTTGTTGTAACACGCTATGATTAAGCACTGGTGCGGCTTGCAGGGCAGTGCTTCGCACCAAGCTTAAACGGCAATCTACTTTGCCACGGCCTAATTTAGCTTGAATCAACTCACGAATAAGCGATTCAAAACTGCGTAAATGATCATCTGGTTTAAGCTGTAGTTCTAAATAACGATGATTGACTGAACGTAATTCAATCAGCAAAACGCCCGTGCTAGTGTTGTATTCTTGCGACGCAAATCCAGTCATGCTTAGTGTCATAGCGCACTTTCTTAATGTAATTGTTGATAATTGTATCAAACCTATATGATTTTATGAGGTTTTTATGAGAGAATACTTTAAATTAATGACGAAAATAATTGCAATTTAACCCAATATGGCGACCAGTAAAAACCAAACATTGCCCATAGGCTACATGCTGCAAGACTATATTATTACCAAAGTCTTAAGTACAGGTGGCTTTAGTTTTGTGTATTTGGCACAAGACATGAACAAAACCACAGTGGCCATTAAAGAATATATGCCGACTGGGCTTGCTCTGCGCGAAGAAGGCGCCACGGTATTATTAGGCACCGATGACGATGCATCTACTTTTAAACATGGCCTAAAATGTTTTTTTGAAGAAGGTTTAGCGCTGGCTAAAATTGATCACAAAAATATCGTCCGTGTGACCAACTTTTTTAGAGAAAACAACACCGTATACATGGTGATGCAGTACGAGCGTGGTAAATCGCTGCAAGATTATATTTTAAGCCAGCCCGAGCCTGTAAACGAAAAATTTGTGCGACGCGTGTTTAGTGAGCTATTAAATGGTTTGCGCGAAGTGCATACGCAAAAACTACTGCACTTAGATATTAAGCCAGCCAATATTTATATTCGGCTAGATGGCTCGCCTGTACTGCTAGATTTTGGCTCTGCCCGGCAAACACTTACCCAAGTACAATCTAAATTATCGCCCAGCTACACGCCAGGCTTTGCCCCGCCCGAGCAATATTATGAGCGCAAACAACTTGGGCCGTGGAGCGATATTTATAGCGTGGGTGCCAGCATGTATTCTTGCATGGTGCGCTCTGCGCCTATTGCCGCCAATTTGCGCGTTAACGAAGACCATTTGGTGCCAGCCGTAAAAATTGGCAAGGGCATTTATACCGAAGAGTTATTAAAAATTATTGATAGCTGTTTAAAATTAGACTATATGGCAAGGCCGCAAAGCGTGTTTTCGCTGCAAAAAACTTTGCTAGAAATGGTAAAACCGCTGCCAGTTAAAAAACCAAGTTTGGCCAGTAAAATTAAGCACGTGTTAAATAAACCACTTTAACATTTAAAATGAAATTTACCATTTACCAAAATAGTCGCCAAGGCCCAAGGCCCTACAACCAAGATAGGTTGGCTTATTCCTACAGCAAAGATGCGCTATTACTGGTGCTGGCTGATGGCATGGGTGGCCACAGAAATGGCGAAGTTGCAGCACAATTAGCAGTTAAAACGCTAACAGATGCCTTTCAGCGCTTAGCGGTACCATCACTAAGTAGCCCTGCCAAATTTTTAATTGATCATATTCAGCAAGTGCACGATATGATAGAAAACGTGACACAAACCGAGGAATATATCGAATCGCCACGCACCACCATTGTTGCCGCCATTATTCAGCGCGGGTTTTTATGGTGTGCGCATGTGGGCGATTCAAGGCTGTATCACTTTCGCCATGGGCACTTGCTATTTCGTACCGAAGATCATTCTGTAGTGCAATCGCTATATAAAAAAGGCATGATTAGCAAAGAGGAAATGGCCACGCACCCCTATAAAAATAAAATTTATAACTGCGTGGGTGGCGAGACGCCGCCGCAAATTGATTTATCTGACCGACATGAATTGCAAGAAGGCGATACGGTTATTTTGTGTACCGATGGCGTGTGGGGCGTGATTGATGACCCACAAATTAAAGAAATTATTCAACGCAACAACGATATTACTGCGGTGATTACCGATTTAATGGACAGCGCAGATTTTGCCAGCGACGAAAAAGGTGACAATATGAGCACCATAGGCTTGCAATGGGGCGATCGCCTAACCGGTCAAACGGCCGTTTCTACACAGCTGATGCCGCTGGGCGAAACCACCACCATTATGAACCCTGTAACTCATCAAGTGATTGATGGCGCAAACCCGTTAGAGCTGTCTGACGATGACATTGAAAATACCATTTTGGCGATTCAAAACGCTTTAAATAAAACGCATCAAAAGCCTAAAATTTAAAGCCTAATTTAAAATCACATCGTTTTAAGCATAGCTTATAATGTGGTTTTTAAATTTAAAGCTAACGCCATGTCTAATCCCCGCCACAGCCAGCGTGCCAATAATCAGCTGCGAAACGTTGAAATTATCCGCCATTACACCAAGCACGCCGAAGGCTCGGTATTAATTAAATTTGGTGACACACACGTGCTATGCACCGCGAGTGTAGAAGAAAAAGTACCTGGGTTTTTAAAAGGTAAAAATCAAGGTTGGGTGACGGCAGAATACGGTATGTTGCCGCGTAGCACAGGCAGCCGCATGGATAGAGAAGCCGCACGCGGCAAGCAAAGTGGCCGCACGCAAGAGATTCAACGTTTAATTGGCCGCAGTTTACGCGCAATTATTGATTTAGAAAAGTTGGGTGAACGCAGCATTCACATTGATTGCGACGTGATTCAAGCCGACGGCGGCACCCGCACCGCCAGTATTACTGGTGCTTATGTGGCACTGCACGATGCAGTTTCTACACTGCTAAAAAGCGGCAAAATCACTGAAAACCCACTTAAACAAGCGGTTGCTGCCATTTCAGTTGGAGTTTATAAAGGCGCGCCAGTACTTGATTTAGATTACATTGAAGACAGCGATTGCGACACCGATATGAACGTAGTGATGACGGCGGATGGTGGTTTTGTAGAAATTCAAGGCACTGCAGAAGGCGAGCCTTTTAATCGCGATGCCATGAACGCCATGCTGGATTTAGCCGCCAGCGGTATTACTGATTTATTAAAAAAACAAACCGCAGCATTAAGCAAATAAATGATTCAAAAACTGGTCATCGCGAGTGGCAACGCTGGAAAATTGACTGAAATTCAAGCACTACTTGCGCCATTAAATATTGAAGTGTTGCCACAATCTGCGTTTAAAGTGACTGAAGCGGCAGAGCCGCATTGCACCTTCATTGAAAACGCCTTAGCCAAAGCGCGCCACGCTAGCCAAGCCACTGGTTTGCCTGCGCTCGCAGATGATTCTGGCTTATGTTTAGAAGCGCTAGAAGGCGCACCAGGTGTGCATTCTGCTTACTTTTGTGGCGAAAAAGATGACGCAAAAAACAACGCGCATATACTTAAAACACTAAAACAGCATGAAAACCGCTTTGCGCATTATTATTGTTGCTTGGTGCTAGTGCGTAAGCACGACGACCCACAGCCTTTGATTGCGGAAGGCATTTGGTCTGGGCAAATTTTAAAAAAAGCACGCGGCACAAATGGCTTTGGCTACGACCCACTTTTTATGGATAACATTACGGGAAAGTCGGCCGCGGAATTAAGCCCAGAGCTTAAAAACAAGCTTAGCCATCGCGGCCAAGCTTTGCGCAAAATGCTGCATTTAATTGAGCATCTTAATTAAGACCTAAATTAGCATGAAAAAACCATTACCCACTTGGCTGCGCGACGATAAAAGCATTGTCGCCTGCACTGAAAAAATAAAAGTCATGACGGACAACTTTGAAGAAATCGCGCAACTGGCGCAAGATGCGTTTGAAGACGGCTTGCTGATGGAAGTGAGCGAGGCGCAAATGCGCGAGACTTTGCACAAGCTACTCGATGATTTAATCAATCCGTATCAAAAAAAATAAGCTAAATTGTGTTGAAAAAAATTATTCCTATTAACCCAGAGGCCAGCTTTAATGCGCCTGCCAAGCCAATCAACACAAGCTCGCCAATTTTAGGTGATGCAACAATTTCTGGCCTGAAAAATCCACCGCCGTTGTCGCTGTATATTCATATTCCGTGGTGCTTTAAAAAGTGTCCGTATTGCGATTTTAATTCGCATGAGTCGCGCTTTAAAAATCAGGCCCTAGAAATCCCAGAAAAGCGCTATGTGGCGGCCTTGATAGCTGACCTTGAACAAAGCGTGCCGCGCGTTTACGGGCGCAAAATCAAGAGCGTATTTTTTGGTGGCGGCACGCCTAGTCTTTTTAGCGCGGAGTCAATCGACGAAATTTTAAGCGCGGTGCGCATGTTAACGCCGCTAGATTATGGCGCTGAAATTACGCTGGAAGCCAACCCTGGCACACTGGGTTCAACAATACAGGATACGGCGCATTTTGCTGGTTACAAACAAGCTGGCGTAAATCGCGTTTCGCTGGGCATTCAAAGTTTTAATGCAGATTACCTGAAAGTGCTTGGCCGCATCCATGATGGCAAACAAGCGGTTGCGGCAGCAGAATTAGCGCTAAAAACCTTTGAGCGGGTGAATTTGGATGTGATGTATGGCCTGCCGAATCAAAGCTTAAAAGATGCACTAAATGATGCGCAAACGGCAGTGCAATTAAACCCAGATCACTTGTCGTTTTATCATTTAACCTTAGAGCCGAATACGCCGTTTCACCGTACGCCGCCTAGCTTGCCGAGTGACGATACAAGTGCAGATATGCAAGAACAAATTGAGGCTTTATTGCAAGAAAATGGCTATGAGCATTATGAAACTTCGGCTTTTTGCAAACCAAATAGTCAGGCGCGGCACAACATCAATTATTGGCAATTTGGTGATTATTTAGGCATTGGTGCGGGTGCGCACAGCAAATTAAGTTACCACAATAAAATCACCCGCGAAACGCGCCACAAACACCCAAAAGCTTATATGGAAAACGCCGAAGCGGGCAATGCTAGTGACAATATTTGGACGATTGAAAAAAGCGAGCTTGGTTTTGAATTTATGATGAATGCGCTGCGATTAACAAACGGTTTTGATACCAAATTATTTACCGAGCGCACGGGCATGCCCTGGCAGGCAGTATCTATGCGGGTTGCAGAGGCACAAAATAAAGGTTTACTGCAAACAAGCTTAAATAACGTTAAACCAACGCTGCTTGGGCAACGCTATTTAAATAATTTATTAGAATTATTTTTGAATTAGTTGGGAATATCTTTGTAGCTGTCCAGTAGCTCAATCAAGAATAAAATCTCTGCCACCACCGCTTTACCAAAGCCGACACGCTCACCACCACGATTATCGGTAA
This sequence comes from Methylophilaceae bacterium, assembly GCA_031429035.1. Lineage (GTDB taxonomy): Bacteria > Pseudomonadota > Gammaproteobacteria > Burkholderiales > Methylophilaceae > Methylotenera_A. The sequence goes on along the minus strand of JANOYU010000042.1, from coordinate 6,948 downwards.
TGAGGCTACGCAAATACACGCCCGCCAATTCGCCTGGCCATACGCCGTAAAGTTGCTCCATAATATGTGGAAACTCTTCTAAGCTTTGCGGTATAACAATGGCTGTGGTTTGTGCTAACTGTTCGTACCAAACGGGTGTCATCACGTTAAAAGTTTCGTGCATTTGGTCGGCATAATCTTCAAATTCATCTTTTAAATTAAGCTTTCTAAACACCTCTAACAAATATAGCCAATGATTAATCGAGGCTTTTGGCTGCGATTCTACGGTCATTTTTAGGTGTGCAATCGCATCTGTGCCACGGTTTACACTCATCAATAGTTTCGCTTCTTCCAGCGTCGCGCTTAGTCTATTCTCAACTTCTTTGGCGGCTTGTTGCTGTTGTATCGTCTCTGGGCCTGCTACAGCTAATTTAGTTTTTTCAAAATAACCACTAAAATCCGTCACCGTATTTTGCATTTTTGTGCTGGCAAAACTTAAATTGGCAAACATGCGTTCGCGATATTTTTTAAGCGCAAAAGCACCCAGTAGCAACAAGGCAACGCAAGCTAGGGCAGCTTTAACTAAATCTGAATTTAAACTATCCAAGAAAAAAGTTTCTGCTGGTGGCTCTGTAGTAGCTATTGGTGCTATTGCTGGTTTTTTTACTTCATTTAAGTTTTTAAATACTTTTTTGGCCGGCGGCTCGCTGGCAACAGGTTCGGTCACTGGTACTGTAGTTGGCATCGCTGCAACTGCTGCAGTCGCTTCAATTTGTGCTGGTACTGGCGTTGATGCAGGCACTGGTATTGATATTGGCGCAACAGGTAAATCATTTGTTGGCAGCGTCAGTGTTTTATCAAAAATGAGTTTTAGTTCGCTCAGTTTGGTTTCCAAAAATACAATTTTTTCGTTTAATTTAACCAGTTGCTCTTTTAAAAAAGCATTTTTGTTAACCAATTGGTCATACTCTTGCAGCAAGTTTTGTGGCACATTTTCTACTATCTGTTTTAGGCCATAACTCATTTCTAGCGATTTTTTGTTTGGTTTTTTTGTAATTTTGGCAGCATTTTTTGATAACGATTTAAGCGTAGGAATCACTAACAAAGTGGGCGCATCAAAACGCGTGTTAGCTTTTAGCTGTGTTTCTGCATTTAAGCGCAAGGTTTTTGCTGTAAATTGCTGTTGCATGGCGCTATTTTTTGGGTAAAACAAGCGTGCTACATCATTCACGCTTTCACCCGGCAACATTGGCCAAGTCATGCTGCTGGCAGTTTCTGCTGCAGTTAAGCTAGCGTCAAATTTTAGCGTGTCATCGGCGCTGGCAATAACGTTGCAGCCAAGCGCTAGCACAACTAAAACGAAGAGAAAATTTAGCTTTAACATCGCTTAACTTAACAATTTACGACTTAACAATTCACGCGCGCGCGCAATAGCTTGGTTTACTTGGGCAGGTGCGGTGCCGCCAATATGGTTGCGACTGGCGATAGAGCCTTCCAGTGTCAATACTTGATAAACATCGTCGCTAATCATGCTGCTAAATTTTTGCAGCTCGCTTAGTGGTAAGTCGGCCAAATCACAGCCTTGTTGCACGCCATGCTTCACCGCCAGCGCCACCACTTCATGTGCATCTCTAAAAGCCATGCCTTTTTTCACCAAATAATCGGCTAAATCTGTCGCTGTGGCAAAGCCTTCTAGCGCGGCTTGCCGCATATTGGCTTTATTCACGCTAATGCCGCGCAACATATCGGCATAAATTTTTAGAGTCATTAGCAGCGTATCTGCCGTATCAAACAACGGTTCTTTATCTTCTTGATTATCTTTGTTGTAAGCCAGCGGCTGCGCTTTCATTAAAGTCAGCAAGCCCATTAAATGACCATACACACGACCTGTTTTGCCGCGCACCAACTCAGGCACATCAGGGTTTTTCTTTTGCGGCATAATCGATGAGCCTGTGCAAAAACGGTCTGCAATATCAATAAACGCGAAACGTGGCGATGACCACAAAATAAGCTCTTCTGAAAACCTTGATAAATGCATCATCAATACGCTGGCAGCGGCTGTAAATTCAATGGCAAAATCACGGTCAGAAACCGCATCAAGCGAGTTTTCGCAAACGCCGTCAAAACCTAATTTTTTTGCGACAAGTTCACGATTAATTGGGTAACTGGTGCCTGCCAATGCGGCTGCGCCCAACGGCAGCTTGTTAACGCGTTTGCGGCAATCGGCAAAGCGCTCAGCATCGCGTTTTAGCATCTCAAAATATGCCAATAAATGATGGCCAAACGTCACCGGTTGCGCCACTTGCAAATGCGTAAAACCCGGCATAATAGTATCTGCATTGGCTTCTGCCAAATCTAAAATAGAAATTTGTAAGCTTTTAATGCCTGCTAATATGTCGTCAATAGTGGCGCGCAACCATAGCCGCACATCGGTTGCCACTTGGTCGTTACGGCTGCGCCCAGTATGTAAGCGCTTACCAGCGTCGCCAATTTTATCGGTAAGGCGCTTTTCAATATTCAAATGCACATCTTCTAAATCTTGCAGCCACTCAAACTTACCTGCCTGAATTTCGGCCAAAATTTCTACCAAGCCTTGCTCAATTTGTTTTACATCGTCGGCAGAAATAATGCCCTGCACGCCCAACATTTGCGCGTGCGCGGCCGAGCCTGCTATATCGAACTCTGCCAAGCGTTTATCAAAGTTAACCGATGCCGTGTATTGTTTAACCAGCGCGGCCACGGGTTCGTTAAAACGGCCAGACCAGCTTTGCGATTTATTATCTAATGAGTTATTTGACACGCTTGTTCGCTTAAGGGTTATATTTAAATTGTATTTATAAATTGTAAAAATTGCGTTAATAATAATATACTTAACGCAATATTATAACCAAGTATACGCTGTGCGCAAAAATAGTCGGCACCCTAACTTTCAAAATCTTGGCATTCAGCTACGAATTTTGCTAATAGTGAACATATTAGCAACAATGGCAGCCATTTTGCTTAGCCAAAGCCTAGCAGATTTTTTGCCTTTATTAGCACAACTATCTGCGCTGGTGCAACCTGTGTTGCTGTTAAGCATGTTAGGTTTGTATATGCTGCACCCGCTGTTGATTAAACTTAACTATTGGCTGGGCGTAGCACTGATTGTTGCGCTAGAAATTGTTTTTACTTGGTTGGTGTTTGTTTTTGTCAATCAATTATTTGCCTTTGGTTCACACCCAGAAATCTTTCGCGCTTGCTTGCTTGCAGCCATTGTTACCGCCATTGTGTTGTATTATTTTCACCTTCAAACACGTGCCTATTCGCCTGCCATTGCCGAGGCGCGTTTGCAAGCACTGCAAGCACGCATACGGCCGCACTTTTTATTTAACTCAATCAACGCCGTATTATCGCTGATTCGCAGCCAGCCCAAACGCGCCGAAACCGCGCTAGAAGACATGGCTGATTTGTTTCGTGTACTAATGAGCGAAAACCGAGATTTGGTGCCGCTGGCCGAAGAAATTAGTTTATGTCACAAATATTTAGATTTAGAAAAACTGCGCCTAGAAGATCGCCTAAAAGTGACTTGGCAAATTGATGACATGCCAAGTGACGCGATGATTCCGCCGCTGATTTTGCAACCGCTACTAGAAAATGCGGTGTACCACGGTATAGAGCCTATGCCCGAAGGTGGCGAGATTATCGTGAATATTTACACCAAACTTAAAGAGCTACACATTAGCATTAGCAACCCTTATGCCGCGCAAAACGACAAGCATGTGGGCAATAAAATGGCCATGAAAAACATAAAAGAACGCTTGCAACTGCATTTTGATTTAGAAGCCTCGCTTAAAGTAGAAAGCAAAAATAATCGCTATTTTGTAGACATGCGCTTACCTGCCAAATGACACAAAACCTTAACGTTTTAATTGCCGATGACGAAGCGCCAGCCCGCAATCGCTTGCGTGATTTATTGGGTGATATTGAAAATATTAACATTGTGGCTGAGGCCAAAAATGGCAAAGAAGCGATTGATCTAGCAGAAACCAGCCAGCCAGATGTGATGTTGCTGGATATTCGTATGCCGGTGATGGACGGCATTGAGGCAGCACAACATGCGCAAAAACTGACGCACAAACCGCATATTATTTTTACCACCGCGTTTGATGCTTACGCCATTAAGGCGTTTGATTTAAACGCCGTTGATTATTTGCTTAAACCGATTCGATTAGAACGCTTGCAAACCGCACTGAATAAAGCACATGCTCTGCAAAGCAATATCCATGCGGCTCTCAAGGCCATACAAACACCACTACAAAAAGCGCGTACGCACTTAAGCATACACGAGCGTGGACGCGTTTTGCTGGTGCCGATTGAAAGTATTATTTATCTGCGTGCTGAATTAAAATACATCACCGTGCGCACGGCAGAGCGCGAATATCTTATTGAGGAATCGCTGACGCATTTAGAAGTAGAATTCGGTGAGCGCTTTATTCGGCTGCATCGCAATTGCATCGTTGCGCCACAATTTATTACTGGTTACGAAAAACGCCAAAATGACGACAACGAACAGCAGTGGGTGGCTTTACTTAGAAACATTCCCGAAACCATTGCCATTAGTCGCCGCCAGCAACATTTAGTACGCCAAACTTAATTTAAAACAAACAGGCCTGTAAGCCGCATGGATGCTAGAGGTAACGATAGCACCGCATGGATATTGGCTTGCAGGGCATATGTTTTTAGTTTATTTATTCTTGTTTCTTTCGAAATCTTCTATTACTTTGGCCGCCCAATCTTTGCCGCCCAGCCCAAAGGCAATCGCCAGCGCCAAAAAGAACGCGCCAAACACGATGACAAATAATGAGTAAATAAGCTGCATGCCAATACCCAACTGCTCTAGCGCCACAAACACCGCAAAAATTTGTATGCCGTATTCGGCAGATGTACTGACGGTGAGCGCATGCGGAAACTTAATGCTGTAAAGCCAAGCAAATACTAATCTGTTTACAAAGCGCGCCAATAGCGTGCCAAATACAATCACCAAAATTGCCACAATAATGTGCGGCAAATAGCCCGCCAGTTGTTGTAACAAAGTGGCAACTTGGGTCATTTCTAGCGCGTTTGCGCCCGTTATCACAAACAGCAAAATCACTAGCCAATACATTACTTGGCTAATTATGCCGCTCATGGTGAGGTTGTAATTGCCACTGTTCATAAATGCCTCTAGGCCAGATTTTTGTGCAAATTGATCAAAATGCGTCAGCATTAAAATACGTTTTACACCGCTACGCACTAGCTTTGCCACCAGCCAGCCGACAAATAAAATTACTACTACAGCCAAAAGTTTTGGTACAAAATTCACCATTTGTAACCAAAATTGGTTAATCGAGGCCATAAAAATATCAATCTGGTTTTGCATAACTTCTCCTAAAATTTAATTGCAATCAACCCCTTAGGTGAATTTTTGTTTGTAATTATAATTATTGCAACACAGACTTTAGCTTAACCTAAAAACAATGATTTGTTGTAATAGTTTGTAAAAACTTTAATAAAATATAAGCATAAACAGCGCTGTGATAAAATTATCATTATGAAAAACCACCCTACCAAACTTGTTATTGCCTCGCGCGAAAGTGCGCTGGCCATGTGGCAAGCGTTGCATATTCAGGCACGATTGCGCGCGTTATACCCCAGCTGTGATGTGCAAATTTTGGGCATGACCACTACGGGCGACCAAATTTTAGATTCACCATTGTCGCGCATTGGCGGCAAAGGTTTATTTGTAAAAGAGCTAGAAATGGCGCTGGCAGACGGCAGCGCAGATTTGGCGGTGCACAGCATGAAAGATGTGCCAATGAATCTGCCAGCAGGCTTTATGCTAGCGGCTACGGGTGAAAGAGAAGACCCGCGTGATGCCTTTGTTTCTAACAATTTTGATTCGCTAGAAAACCTACCGCACGGCAGTGTGGTTGGCACCTCTAGCTTGCGCCGCCAAAGCCAATTGCAGCATCGCTTTCCTCACCTCAAAATAGAATCTCTACGCGGTAATGTGCAAACAAGATTGAGAAAGCTAGATGAAGGCCAATACGCAGCCATTATTTTAGCGGCAGCTGGGCTTATTCGTTTAGGGCTAGGCGAGCGTATTCGCGGTTTTATTTCGCCAACTGATAGCATCCCCGCTGTCGGTCAAGGCGCGCTGGGTATAGAGATTCGTGCTGATAGAGCTGATTTAATCTCGGTACTAGCGCCGTTAAACCATATCGACACACAGCTTTGCGTGGAAGCCGAACGCGCGTTTAGTCGCGCACTTGCCGGTAGTTGCACGGTGCCGCTGGGCGCTTATGCGTTGTGCGATGGCAGCAATATTCATATGACGGGCTTTGTGGCTAGCGTAGACGGCACACAAATGCTACGAGAGAAAATGACTGGCCTACGAGCCAATCCCGATGCGGTTGGCAGAGCATTGGCAGCAAAGCTAGTGGCGCGCGGTGCCGATAAAATCTTGGCTGCTCTTGATGGTATTAAGCATTAATTTCATTACCTTAACCAACATGCTAAGCCCCTCTCCCGCCCTGTTGGGCACTCTCTCCCGCCAGCGGGCGAGGGGAGAATTGCTGAACACTCGGCTTATTCCAAGGTATGTGACATATCCAAGCATCATGCCCCCTCTCCCGCTGGCGGGAGAGGGCTGGGGAGAGGGGCAATGATCGCCAAACCATTAAATGGCATCGGTATTGCCATCACCCGCCCTGTTGATCAAGCCAAAAAACTCAGCGTATTAATTGAGCAAGCTGGCGGAACAGCGATTTTGTTCCCGCTAATCGAAATTACACCACTTAACGATTACCGCCAATTTGAAAGTGTCATTCAACACATTGCAAATTACGATTGGGCGATTTTTATTAGCAGCAATGCCGTGCAAAACGGCATGCCAAGATTGCTAAAACAAGGCATTCCAACTAATTTAAAATTCGCTGCGATTGGTCCAGT
>JANOYU010000041.1:0-6784 GCA_031429035.1 Methylophilaceae bacterium | reverse complement strand
AAAATAACGTATAATCCGCGCCTTTCAGTTAAAGTTTATTTGAGAACAAGATTATGGTCGTTATTCGTTTATCACGCGGTGGCTCTAAAAAGACTCCATTTTACAACGTAGTTGTGGCTGATTCACGCAATCGCCGCGATGGTCGCTTTATTGAGCGCGTGGGTTTTTACAACCCATCTGCCAAAGTAGCCACCGAGAGCTTGCGTATTGATGAAGCGCGTATCACGCATTGGAAAAGCAATGGCGCACAATTGTCAGACACGGTAACGCGTTTGGTAAAAACGCATGCCAAAGGCCCTGAGGCGATGATGGCTGGCAAAGTTAAAGATGCACAAAAAGCTGAAGCTAATAAAGCCAAAGCTGTTGCTGAAGCCGCTGCAAAAGCTAAAGTAGCTGCAGATGCTGCAAAAGCTGAAGCCGACGCTAAAGCTGCTGCCGATGCTGAAAAAGCTGCAGAAGAAGCCAAAGCTGCCGCAGAAGCACCTGCAGTAGAAGAGCCTGCTGCAGAAGAAGCACCAGTTGAAGCGGCTGCCGAAGTAGTTGCAGAAGCAGCGCCAGTTGAAGTTGCTGAAGCAGCACCAGACGTTACACCAGAAGCGCCAGCAGCTGAATAAGATAGAAACAACAAGTAAAGATTTAGATTTAGTCGTCATGGATCGCGCTAGCGCGACCGACTTAGTAATAATGGGGCGCGTTGTCGCCCCATATGGCGTTTTAGGGTGGTTAAAAATTCATCCAGATACGCAACAGTTTGAAGGCTTGCTTGAGTATAAAACCTGGTGGGTTGGTAAAGATAACGATTGGCGCGAGCTAGCCGCCATGAATGCCAAAGTGCATAACGATGTATTAGTGGTAAAGCTGCAAGGCATAGATGATAGAGATGCAGCAGTGGCCTGCAAAGGTAAGCAAATAGCGGTGCCTAGGGCATTGTTGCCCAAGTTAGAAAACGACGAATATTATTGGTCTGATTTAATTGGGCTAAACGTAAAAAATTTACAAGAGATAGATTTTGGCAAAATAATTGATGTGTTTGCCACTGGCGCCAACGATGTGATTGCGGCAAAAAGTGAGTCAGGCCAAGAGCGCTTAATGCCTTATATTGATGGCGTGATTATTAAAGTAGACATGGCAGCAAAAACCATGTTGGTGGACTGGGATGCGGATTTTTAGATAAGAATGCGTTTCGATGTCATTAGTTTGTTTCCTGAAATATTTGATGCCATTACTAAGCACGGCATTACCAGTAGAGCGCTAGATAAAAAGATTTATGTGTTAAATGTGATTAACCCGCGTGAATTTACCGCAGATAATCACAAAACGGTAGATGATAGGCCGTATGGCGGTGGGCCAGGCATGGTGATGTTAGCCGAGCCGTTAAGCCAAGCGATTAAGGCTGCTAAAGCGTTAAATGCAAGTGCTAAAGTAATTCACTTATCGCCGCGCGGCAAACCGCTAAGCCACGAAAAAGTGATGCAATTAAGTAAAGCCAACGGGTTAATTTTGTTGGCAAGCCGCTACGAAGGCGTAGATGAGCGGCTGTTAGACGCGTTAGTGGATGAAGAAGTATCGATTGGTGATTATGTATTAAGTGGCGGTGAGTTGCCCGCCATGGCGTTAATAGACGCGATTGTGCGGCAATTGCCCGGTAGTTTGGGTGATGCAGATTCGGCAACTCAAGATTCGTTTGTAAACGGATTGCTAGATTGCCCGCACTTTACTAGACCTGAAGTGCTGACGCGACCAGAGTTTGATGAGAATAAAAGTGTGCCTGAGGTGTTATTGTCAGGTAATCACGAAAAAATTAGACAGTGGCGATTAAAACAATCGTTATTGCTAACAAGGGCAAAACGCCCAGATTTATTGGCCGCAAGGTCGTTGACGAAAGAAGAAGCACGACTGCTACAAGAAGGCATTAGAGAGCAGGAACAAGCATCTTCATAACATAAAAGGAACGAAAGAGAACAATATGGCAGATATTATTAAAATGTTAGAAACGGAAGAAATTGCCCGTTTAGCTAAAAAAGTACCCGCATTTGCCCCTGGCGATACGGTGGTTGTAGGCGTAAACGTGGTTGAAGGTACGCGTAAACGTGTGCAGGCTTACGAAGGCGTTGTGGTTGCTATTCGCAATCGCGGCTTAAATTCATCGTTCATCGTGCGTAAAATTTCATCGGGCGAGGGCGTAGAGCGTACTTTTCAAACGTATTCTCCTGCTATTGCTAGCATCGAAGTAAAACGCCGTGGTGATGTACGCCGTGCAAAACTTTACTACTTGCGTGAGCGTTCAGGTAAATCTGCACGTATTAAAGAGAAATTAGTAGCGCGCGAAAAAGAAGTAATGGCACCAGCCGCAGCTGAATAAATTTTATTTACACTGTTTTATAAAACAAAAAAAACCTCAAAACAAAAAAGTTTTGGGGTTTTTTAACGTCTAAATTTTGGTTGAATATTTTGCTTTATAGCCAATTGTTATTTGCTTTCAGTTTAAAATTCTAGTTTAATAAACAAAATAAATAAGTTTGAAAATTACGTCTAAAAATATGACTAAAAATAAGCTCCCACTGCAATATGACGCCGTTGTAGCCGCCCCATTTGGCGCGGTGGGCATTGCCGTGCAAGGCATGCAAGTGGCCATTGAACTGCTACCTAAAAATTATCCATTAAAGTCAGCCGAGCATAAAACGGTGGCCAACGTGGCTAGCCAAATCGAGGCGTATTTTAGTAATGCCCGCAACGATTTTAACCTGCCATTGGTGTTTAAAGGCACGCCGTTTCAGCGCCGTGTGTGGCAAGCCATTAGCGGCATTGCTTGTGGGCGTGTCGCCACTTATGGCGAAATTGCACAGCAAATTGGCAGCGGCCCGCGCGCTGTAGCCAATGCTTGCGGCGCCAACAATTTACCGCTAGTTATTCCTTGCCATCGCGTGGTGGCCAAAAGTGGCATTGGTGGATTTATGAACGGCCAACCAGAGGGCATCAAAATTAAAACTTGGCTGCTTAAGCACGAAGGCAATACCTTTAAAAACAACAAGTTGGTTAGGCCGCCACAGTTTGACTGAAGCACAAGCAGAATCTAGCCAGCCAGACAATGTTCAATTAGGCGCTGCTCAATTAGATTCCTTTATCGATCATCTTTGGCTAGAAGATGGTTTATCAAAAAATACCCTAGAAAGTTATCGCGCCGATTTAAGCCAATTCAATGTGTGGCTGGGTTTGAAAGAAAAAGGCATAAATAAAAGCCAATTGCTTGAAGCCAACCAAGCAGATATACAGCAATATCTCGCCGTAAAATTTCTACAAAGCAAACCGCGTAGCATTAGTCGACTCATCGCCAGCATGCGGCGCTTTTATCGCTATGCCCTGCGAGAGAATTTAATTAGCGCCGACCCAACGCTGCAAATTGAATCGCCCAAATTACCGCGCAGTTTGCCCAAAAGTTTAAACGAGCAAGAAGTGGAAGATTTATTGAATGCGCCTGACATCAGCCAATCTATTGGCCTGCGCGATAGAGCAATGCTAGAGCTGCTGTATGCCAGCGGCCTGCGCGTTTCAGAGCTGGTGACGGTTAAAGTGAACGAAGTTAGCACGCAAGATGGCGTGGTGCGCGTCACAGGTAAAGGCAGCAAAACGCGGCTAGTGCCAATGGGGCAAGAAGCGGCGGATTGGATAGACCAATATTTAAAAACCGCGCGCCCAAAAATTCTAGCCAGTCAAATTTCAGCAGGCCAAATGACTGATGCGCTGTTTGCCACCACACGTGGCGGCGCCATGACGCGGCAAGCCTTTTGGTATTTAATCAAAAGGTATGCAATTATTGCTGGTATTAGCAAACACATGAGCCCGCACGTGTTACGCCATGCGTTTGCCACGCATTTGCTTAACCATGGCGCCGATTTGCGCGTGGTGCAAATGTTACTCGGGCATGCGGATATTTCAACCACGCAGATTTATACGCATGTGGCGCGCGAGCGCTTGAAGCAGTTGCATAGTGTGCATCATCCTAGGGGGTAATTTTGTTCGCCGTCATTCTGAGCGAAGCACGGCAATCCAGCTTTTAGCCCCTCCACACCGTCATTCCCGCGTAGGCGGGAATCCATTTTGACTTGTCATTACGAGCGCAGCGTGGCAATCTAGCTTGATAAAAAGTTGTTTTGAATATTAAAAATAACCGCCCTGTAAGGCCCATGGATATTGGCTTGCAGAGCATCTGCATTAATTATATTTTTATAAACTAATCATTCTGTTATTTTTTACACCGTCATTCAGAGCGCAGCGAAGAATCCAGCTTTTAATCCTCTCTCCCTCGAAGGGAGAGAGTTAGAGAGAGGGTGAAATCGTGAACTTTGAACCAAACTTTTTCGCTTTGCTAGCGACCCTATTTCTTTTGCTTAGCCAAAAGAAATAGGGGAAAGAAAAGGCTACCCCGCTGCCGCTTTATCCTTCGGTCTTAGCGCCGCATCTGAGTGGCGGCTGCGGAACTCGGATTTTCAATCCTCAAACAGTCCTCACCGCCTACCATCTGCCGCTCAAGCCGAAGGCGCGGCAAGGGGGAAGTTTGAGGTTAGGCGCAAAAAATGTTGTTCTATCTGCGGAGAAATAATTACTTAATTAAATCAAGATTAACGAATACACAGTCTCCACGCATAACTGTAGATTTCGCAATTAAGATTTCGTCACCAGCTCTACTAGTGACATGAATATATTCAGATTTTCCTGATTTATCAATTAAAAAAGTATAAATTTCAACAGTCTTACCTGGATAAATAACTAAAAAGGAAGCGTCATTTTTCCCTTTACTTAATATATAAACTTTCCCACCATCTTGTTTTGACGAAATTATTTGTTTTGTTGTATCAACAAAGAGTATGTCGTATTCGTTATCATCAGATCTAACTAAACTAGTAATACCTCCTGAAATCTTGTCATCAACCCAACCAGAGTCTTTTTTAGCCATTAACCCTAGGTATGGATAATAAGACGTACCGCTAGGATTAGAACATTGCGCAATATCGGCAGCATAGTTATTTGTTGAAACCATCAGTAAAAAAGATAATATAAAAGCAAGTTTGATTTTCATAGCTACTCCGATTGGTTAAATACACTAAATTATATTACTTCTTTCAATCACAACCCCCAAAGCCTTCAACCCTGGCAATATCGCAGGTTTAGCCACTTTAATTTTTACGCTTAATGCGCCAAATTCTTTAAAAATTAATTGACATACATGCTCAGCCAGCGCTTCTACCAATTGAAAGCTATTCTCTTTTAAGGTTGAGTGAATGCGCGCGACCACAGCGCCGTAGTCGATGGTGTCGGCAATGCAATCGCTTTTGCACGCCTTGGTTAAATCGTAACCAATTTCTATATCTAAAATAATGGTTTGCGCTACCATGCGCTCCCACGCGGGTACGCCCAGTTTGGTTTTTACTTTTAGTTCAGATATAAAAATGGTGTCCATATTTTTTCTTCATTATTCCTGCATAGGCGCTATTGCAGTAATATACTACCAGTAATTAAACGTTGTAGAAAAACCTCTGGATTCCGTGGTTCGCTTTTTGATAAAGCTAAAAAGCTCCCGTCGAAATGACGGCTGAGATGGAATTATGGATGTGTGAGGCAAAGAAGCGATTTTATGACTAGGCTTTATTTATAACTAGGCTTTATTTATGGATGGACAAGATTAATGAATGAGTTAGGTTTTATCCCTGTTACGCTAATTCCAATGGTGTGGATTGTTGCTGCGTATCTTATCGGCTCCATCTCATTTGGTATTATTTTTAGCAAGCTATTTGGTCTGCCAGACCCGCGCACTGTGGGTAGTGGCAATATTGGCGCCACTAATATTGCGCGCAGCGGCAAAAAACTGCCAGCTATTTTAACCTTGCTGGGCGATGCGTTGAAAGGTTGGTTGCCAGTGTGGTTGGCGCTGCAAAGTAATATGTTGATGTGGGTGGTGGCATCGGTTGGGTTGGCAGTTTTCTTTGGCCATTTGTACCCTATTTATCACAAATTTAAAGGTGGCAAAGGCGTGGCAACTGCGCTGGGCGTGATGTTGGCAGTGTCACCAATGCTAGCTTTGGCGTGCTTGCTTACTTGGGCTTTGGTGTTTGCTGTAAGTAGAATTTCTTCGCTATCGGCGATTGTGGCGGCAGTGCTCTCGCCACTTTTTGCCGCTTGGTTTTTATTGCCGTATAAAGATTATGTGCTGATGGTGTTGGTGATGGCAATCATGTTGGTTTGGCGGCATAAAACGAATATTCAGAAGTTACTAGCTGGCACTGAAGCGGGGTTTAAAAGCAAGTAGCTAGGGGTTGGAAAATTGCCCCTCTCCCACGCTGTCGCGCACCCTCTCCCGCTTGCGGGCGAGGGTTTAGCCAATTAGCTGCCTTGTTAAGTCCCTCGCCCGTAAGCGGGAGAGGGGTTGGGGAGAGGGGCTTACTAAGGAGAAGCACTAAGGCTTTGTTAGCTCGCTCAAATCCCACCTTGGTTTTACACTAAAAGCATATGCGCCAGAAGCCGCATGGATATTGGCTTGTAGGGCATCTATTTTTGGGTTATTTTGCATTGCGTTTAATCGTAAAGCGCCCGCAAACGCAATCATGGCGCCGTTGTCGGTGCAAAACTCTAGCCGTGGGTAACTCACTTTACATAGTTTTTTCTTAGTCGCTGCGTTTAGTCTTTCTCTTAGTCGCGTATTTGCGCCAACGCCGCCAGAAACCACCAAGCTATCCAAACCTGTTTCACGCAACGCGGCCATGCATTTTGTGGTGAGAATTTCCGTCAC